>QQUL01000324.1 GCA_008501565.1 Armatimonadota bacterium | reverse complement strand
GTTCAGCCTATGGAACGAGCCCGGGTAGGTGGACGGGTTGGGTCGATCTCGGCCACGGTTTTGACAATGTTCACATCTCACTCGTTCTGTGGGCTCCACTGTGTCGTATGCCAATGTTGGAACCCTGGGTACGCGCTTGGTGTTGTTTGCGGCGGTCGTCGTTACCGTTGGGAAGTGACCGACGCAACCGCAACCACTTGCTACCGACATCCTGACCGGCCGACGCGTCTTTCGTGTTCGACCTGTGGCAAACCGATCTGCGTCGAGTGCAGCCACGATGCGTCGGTCGGGCAGAAATGTCCTGACTGCGCCAAGAGCGATCCGCGAGCCAGGGTGGTCCAGGCCAGGTCCCTGACAGCGAGTCCTGCTTTTGCCACCGCACCGGTTTCCATGGCAATCATCGCTGTCACATCGGGGATCTTCCTCCTTGGGTTCGTCTCGCCCGATATCGAACGATGGCTTGTAGAAAACCTCGCCCTGATTCGACCCGGTGACACGGGATTCCAACCTGAGGTGTACCGCATCTTCACCGTGGCGCTCCTCCATGGTGGCCTCATGCACCTGCTCTTCAACATGTATGCGCTGTACATCTTCGGCCCACGCCTCGAACACCAGGTCGGGAGTCCGGCGTTTGCCACTTTGTATCTGGCGGCGGCTGGGGCCGGCGGGCTGCTGTCGGCAGCTCTCGGAGACGTAGGAATCTCCGTAGGAGCGTCTGGCGCCATCTTTGGACTGTTCGGGGCCTGGATGTTTGTGGCATGGAAAATGCGCCATTCCCCCGGCGGGCGTGCCATGTTCAATCAGCTCGGATTCCTCATGGCGATCAATATTGCACTGCCCTTCCTTGTTCCGGGGATTGACTGGTATGGACACCTCGGCGGCTTCATCGCCGGTGTCGGAATCGCTGCATTGTGGTCGGTGTTTGCCGTTGGCAAGCGAAATGCAAGATCAATCCGAACAACCATCGGCATCGCTGTGATCATCGCCATTACGGTGACCGCGTTCTTGGTGATATGACCCAGGTCCGACCACGGGTACACTTGCCTTCGTGACCGAAGAACCGCTGGATTCTCCGACCCTCGATCGACCAAATCTGCGCCAAGACCTCGACCCGCCCGGGGAGGCCTGTGGCGTGTTTGGCGTCATCGGGCCTGACATCGAGGCTGCACGCCTCACGTACTTCGGACTCTTCGCCCTTCAACACCGTGGACAGGAAAGTGCGGGGATCGCGGTCAGCGACTCCGACAACCTCACCGTATACAAGGACCTCGGGCTCGTGGCTCAGGTCTTTGATGAGAGCACGCTGGCCGGCCTGCCCGGATCGCTCGCCATCGGCCACACAAGGTATTCGACGACCGGGTCCAACAGTTGGGAAAACTCTCAACCCGTCTTTCGTCACCTCGGATCTAACGGCATTGCACTTGCGCACAACGGGAATCTGACCAATACGGCTCACCTTGCCAAAAGCACCGACGGAGGAATCTCCACAACAGACTCGGAACTCATGACTGATGCGATTGCCGCATCGATGTCCCAAGATGGCGCAGACCTCGCCGAAGCCCTTGCGAGCGTCCTCCCCACATTCGAGGGCGCGTTCTCGCTTGCCGTCATGGATCGCACAACACTCGTCGGCGTCCGCGATCCATACGGCTTTCGGCCTCTCTGCCTCGGTCGGCTCGACGAGAACTGGTTGGTTGCGTCCGAAACTGCCGCCCTCGACATCGTCGGCGCCGAATTCGTACGCCAGATCAGTCCGGGGGAGATGGTCGTGATCGATGAGGACGGTCCCAAGAGCCACTACCCATTCGAGAACCCCACCTCCAGCCTGTGCCTGTTTGAGTTCGTGTACTTCGCACGGCCCGACTCCATTCTTTTCGGTCAGACAATCCACACGACACGGCAGGAGATGGGCAGGCTCCTCGCAGAGCAGGCTCCCGTTGATGCCGACATCACAGTTCCTGTACCCGAATCCGGAATCCCTGCCGCACAGGGCTTTGCCGCCGTTTCTGGCATTCCGTACATCGACGGACTCGTCAAGAACCGCTACGTCGGGCGCACCTTCATCGAACCCACCCAGACGATGCGCGAGCGTGGTGTGCGGATGAAGCTCAACGCGATGCCAGGGGTGATCGCTGGCAAACGTGTGGTCCTCGTTGACGACTCGATCATCCGGGGCTCAACGACGAAACAACTCGTCGCGATGGTGCGAGAGGCAGGAGCCTCAGAGATTCACCTCCGGATCTCCTCCCCTCCGTATCGGTGGCCCTGCTTCTACGGCATGGACACCGGCGACCGCGAGACGCTGCTGGCCTCCAGTCGATCCGTCGACGAAATCGCTGACCACCTCGGAGTCGACTCGTTGGTCTATCTCGAACTTGAGAACCTCATCGAGGCGACAGGTGCGGATGCCGATGCATTCTGTACGGCATGCCTGAGTGGGGACTATCCCACCGACGTGCCGACGACTGACAGCAAATATCTACTCGAGCGGACGCCATGAGGTCTCACAGATGACGAACTACCAAGACGCAGGGGTTGACCTCAACGCGGCCGATGAACTCGTGGAACGAATCGGTTGGCGTGTCATGTCGACGTGGACCGACGACGCGGTCGGAGGATTTGGAGGTTTCGCTGCTGGTATTCAACTCCCCGTCGGGTACAAGAACCCGGTCCTGATGATGTCCACTGACGGAGTGGGCACGAAGGCCGAGATCGCCAGGCAGACGGGGCTACTCGAAGGTCTCGGGTATGACGCTGTTGCCATGGTGGCCGACGACCTAGCCGCCGCCGGTGCCACGCCGATCGCTCTCACCAACTACATCGCCATGGGTTCGCTCAACGTCGACAACGCCGAGAAACTCGTCGAGTCGATTTGTGATGCCTGCTCGGAGGCTGACATCGCTGTTCTGGGCGGGGAAACCGCTGAGCATCCCGGGGTGATGGCTCCCGATCAGTTCGATTTGTCTGCGACGGCACTCGGCATCGTCGAGCTTGGCGAGGAGGTCGACAGCGAGGCCGTGACGCCTGGAGATGTCATCGTTGGCATCATGAGTCCCAACGTCCGCTCGAATGGGTTCTCCCTCATCCGAGCGATTGTCGCCAAGAATCTTCCCCTTGACGCTGACTTTCCTGACACCACGACACCAACCGCACAGGTGCTGCTCCAGCCTTCGATCGTGTACTCGCCAGGGGTCGTGAATCTTCTTGCTCGCGTCCGTCCCCACGGACTTGCCCACATCACGGGAGGCGGCCTTCCCGGAAACGTGCTCAGAGCCTTGCCGGAAGGGACCCGCGCCGTGATCGACCGTCCCGCCTGGGAGGTCCCACACGTGTTCGACGTTCTGCAACATCTCGGGTCCGTCCCCCTCGGAGAGATGTATCGGACATTCAACATGGGGATTGGTTTCGTCGCGATCGTTGATGTGGACGATGTCGATGCCACGCTCAAGGCGATGGAGACGAGCGATCTGGACGCCGCCGTCATCGGCGAAATCGTCGAAGGCGCACGGGGAGTCGAGCTCGTTTGACCGCTCAGTCGCGTTTGGGCTGAGCTTTCTTCACAGTCGGTTGTCGGTAACCTCAGCATCAATGGAAACGGGCCTTCTCATCTTCGGCATGCTGATAGCTGGGTTCGTATTCGGAAGCATCGCACGGTTGCTTATTCCGGGGCCGCAAGGATTCACACTTGCAGAGACGACACTGATCGGCATCGCCGGCGCCGGAGTCGGCAGTGTCTTGGTGAACCTCATCGCAAGCAACCGCAGCATCAGTGACTTCGGTCCAGCCTCGGTGATCGGTGGAGTCGGTGGATCAATCATCGTCCTCGGAATTGCCGAGTTCGTGGCGAACAGGTTCCACCTGCGCTCAGGGACACCCGAACCGGACATTGCGATTGCGGAGATCCTTCAAGCTGGAGAGTCCTCGACGGTGGAGTTCAAGTCCACAGCTCGATGGAATCTCCACACCCGCGAACGAGACGATCGGATCGAACTCGCCGTCGCCAAGACCGTGGCAGGTTTTCTCAACGCCGAGGGTGGGATGCTCATCATCGGAGTCAGTGACGACGGCACACCCACCGGCCTGTCCCACGACCTGTCCCTCATGAAGGAACCCGATGTCGACCGCTACGAACTGTGGATCAACGACTTCCTCGAGTCAACCCTGGGAAAGCCTGCGTTGGCCTTCGTCTCAACACGCTTCGCGCCAGCGGGCGACGAACAAGTCGCCATCATCGAAGTGGAGCCAGCATCCCAGCCGGTATTCGTCAACGAACCGAAAGGTGAGAGAACAGCCGACTTCTACGTGCGTATGGGAAACTCAACCCGAAAGCTCCTGACAGACGAGTTTGCAACGTACCGACAATCGAGGTGGAAATGACTGACCGAACCCCCTATCCCGTCGAATTCGTTGTGCCCGTTGACGATGAGCA
>QQUL01000062.1 GCA_008501565.1 Armatimonadota bacterium | reverse complement strand
CCAATCGTGTTCCTCCACGGCAATCCGACGTCGTCGCACCTGTGGCGCAACATCATTCCCCACCTCTCCGACGGATACCGCTGCGTTGCGCCAGACCTGATCGGTATGGGCGAGTCGGACAAACTCGACGACTCCGGGCCGGACTCGTATCGATTTGTCGAACACCGCGTGTACCTCGATGGTCTCCTTGACCAGTTGGATCTCGGGGATCAGGTCACCTTGGTGGTCCACGATTGGGGATCGGGCCTCGGGTTTGACTGGGCCAATCGCCACCGGGACCGCGTGGCGGGAATCGCCTACATGGAAGCCATCGTCCAGCCCGTCTCATGGTCTGATTGGCCAGACGCGGCGACGTCCATCTTCCAGGCGATGCGGTCCGAGGCTGGAGAATCGATCGTCATCGACAAGAACGTTTTCGTTGAGAAGATCCTGCCTGCGTCGGTACTGGATGCGATATCTGACGAAGACATGGATGTGTATCGGGCGCCGTATCTCGCAGGTGGAGAGTCGCGGAGACCGACGCTGACATGGCCGAGACAGATCCCCATCGACGGGGAACCGGCCGATGTCGTCGAGATTGTGCAGGCGTACGGTGGTTGGCTTTCGACTTGTGACATCCCAAAGCTGTTCATCAACGCCGACCCCGGCATGATTCTCACCGGTCCCCAACGCGAGTTCTGCCGTACATGGCCGAATCAGGCTGAGGTGACGGTGCGGGGCCTCCATTTCGTTCAAGAAGATTCCCCGCACGAGATCGGCGAAGCGATCCGCACGTGGCGCGACGGACTCTGATCGGCATTCACCTTCCGTCCAGCGCACCCCCGATCTCCGACGTCTGGCGTTGGCCGTAAGCTCTGCGGGTGATTCGTAACGCAATCCGAGCTGTGCTGCTCGACGTCGATTTCTACAACGCTGCGGAGGTCGACACCCGACTGACGGGTCAGGCTGGGTTGATCGTCGTGATCGCCTCGGGACTTGCGGGGGTTGGTTCAGCAATTGCGCTTGAGGATGTGAGTGTCCTCGCAGCGGTGTTGGGTGGCATCGTCGCAGGCGTTGTCGGGTGGCTGCTCTGGAGCCTTGCGTCGTGGCTGATCGGAACCCGGGTCTTTGGTGGTGAGGCAACCTACTCAGCGATGCTTCGAGTCATCGGTTTTGCGTACACGCCCCTCGCCATAGGGGTCATCCCGTGGCTGGGCTTTCCCGGTGCGGCGTGGATGCTCGTCGCGGCAGTCGTCGCCTTCCGAGAGGGACTCGACATATCAACGCCGAAGGCGATCGGCACAATGGCCGTTGGGTGGAGCCTCTGGCTCGGTGTCACGGTCGTGCTGAACCTCGTCCTTGACTTCAATCTCAACGCCCGGTGGCCCTTTCCCGGGTAGCACCCCTCACGAGTCGGGGTCCGTGTTCGTCAGGCACCAACGTATGACTCCGACAGATCCCAGAGACGAGCGGCCTGATCGTCATCCTTGGCATGGCGGGTCGACTCTGACAACGCTGAATCGGCGAAATAGCCACCAGCCTCCGCAACGACGTCAGCGTCGGTTGCCAGAAAGACGGTCGTGACTGCGCCTTCCGACGGTGTCGCAAACCGACGCCGTGCCAGCTTGACCACGAGGCCCACGATGAAGCTGTTCCCACCGCCTCCAAAACCGGTGCTTACCAACCCTGGATGGACCGAGTATGCCGTCACCCCCCGATCAGCGAGGCGATTGTTCAGCTCGCGTGCGTGGAGGATGTTGGCGAGTTTCGAGTGCCCGTACACATGCATCTGCCTGTAGCGGGTGCTCTCCCACATGAAGTCATCGAACTGAATGCCGTCTTTGGCGTACGTGTGGCCGACAGATGCCACATTGATGATCCGTGACGGGGCTGAGCGAACGAGCAGATCTGTCAACAGATTGGTGAGCAGGAACGGGCCGAGGTGGTTTGTTCCGATGGTCATCTCGAAGCCGTCGGTCGTCTCCCTACGGGAGCCAAACACGCCGCCAGCGTTGTTGATGAGCACGGCAAGGTCGTCGTAGCTCGAGTTGAAACTGGCGGCGAAGGAACGTACGGAACTCAGGTCTGCAAGATCGAGATGCATGACGGCGACCATCCGTCCGGTGTGTGCTTCGATCTCCCGTGCGGCCGCGTCTCCCTTCCCCGTGTCTCGGGCGGTGATGACGACTCTCGCACCCCGTTCGGCAAGGGCCAGGGCCGTCGCCTTTCCCAACCCGCTGTTTCCGCCGGTGATCAGCACCGTGCGGTTCTGGATGGACCATGTCATGTGCGGTGACTCTATCGGCAGGGCGGTCCCACGACCGCGATGCGTCTCAGCATGCTCTTATGCGTGCTTCACGGCACTTTCACCGCTGTGCCGTAGGCTTGGCCCATGGAAGCCATAGATGCCGCCGTTCTCGTGGTCGAGGACGATCCTGCTGTGCGGGAAGCCCTTGTACGTGCCCTCGGATTCGAGGGCTACTCCGTCGAAACTGCTCGCGACGGTGGTGTTGCCCTGTCAATGGTTCGTGAGAACAACTTTGACCTGATACTGCTCGACGTCATGATGCCGCACGTCGACGGGATCGAAACGTGCCGCCGAATTCGGGCATCCGGCGACGACATTCCCATCCTGATGTTGACCGCGAAGGCTGCGGTTGGTGATCGTGTCGAAGGTCTCGACGCCGGAGCAGACGACTATGTTACCAAACCCTTCGCACTCGACGAACTCCTGGCGAGGATCCGAGCGCTGCTGAGGCGTTCCACCGGTGATGTCTCACAGGTCATCAAGTTCGAAGACCTGGTCATTGACCCGGGGGCACGCACCGTGACCCGCGGTGGTGACCCGGTTGCACTCACGAAGACGGAGTTCGATCTGTTGGTTCTCCTCGCCCGTCGACCAGGCATCGTTCTTGATCGGGACACGATCTATGAGGAGATCTGGGGCATCGACTTCCTCACCTCGTCAAACTCGCTCGATGTCTATGTCGGATACCTCAGACGTAAGACGGAGGACGGCGGCAAGTCGCGCCTTATTCATACGGTCCGTGGCGTGGGGTACGTGTTGCGTTCGGACGAATGACGATCAGGCGAAGGATCGCGCTGGTTTCGGCTACTGCCGTCGCCGTGACGGTCGTGATCATTTCCGTTGCCACCTATCTCGGCGCACGGGCACAGGTGCTTGGTCCGATCGATGAAAGCCTCGCCACCCGGGTGGAGGACTATGTGTCAGTCCCCGTGGTCGAGCTGTTCGGAATCGTGAGCATCGGACCCGACGGCTCGGTGAGGATCCCAAGACCCCGCTTTCCGCGTGACGTCATCGGTCTGTTCGGTCGGGCGGCTCCCGTCGAGTTCGATGCGGCATATGTCCAGATCATCCACGATGGTCGGGTGATCAATGTCGGTGAGGACACGCTCGAGCTACCGCTACCGAACCCGGCGTCGCTCACCCCCGATGAGATCAGTTTCCGCTCGGTGTGGATCAGCGGATCACACATTCGCATTGCTGCGGTGGGCCTTCCGTCCGAGGACATCATCCTCCAGATCGGTCGCCCCCTCACGGAAGCGGACGAGACACTTCGTCGGTTTGCATGGATGCTTGCGCTTGCGGGTGCGCTCGGCGTCCTGCTCGCAGCCGGACTCGGATGGGTCGTGGCACGTAGTACGGTGAAACCGATCGCAGAACTCGAGGATTCAATCGCCGAGATCGGTGGCAACCGTGCACTTGGCGCCCGCCTCGACGTAAAGGGAGCCGATGAGGTTGCACAACTCGCGACCGCCTTCAACGAACTCTTGTCTGAGCTTGACTCGGCCAAGCAACAGCAGACCAGACTCGTACGAGATGCCGGACATGAGCTCCGGACCCCCTTGACCGCGCTTCGCACCAATCTTGAGGTTCTCCAACGGCATGATGTCCGGGGAGCCGAACGCACCAAGATGCTCGATGCAGCCCACGCCGAAGTCGAGGAATTGTCCATGCTGGTCGCCGAGGTGGTCGATCTTGCGACCGACAGGTACGAGGAAGAGCCGATATCGACAGTGTCGCTCGCAGAAGTCGTCGCAGTCGTCGCCGAGCGGACAACGAGACGGAACGGACGGTCGATTGTCATCGATGCGGACGATACGACGGTTGAAGGGAAGCCGGTCGCGCTGGAACGCGCCGTCTCGAACATCGTGTCAAACGCCGACAAGTGGGCCCCACCGGGCGCCGACATCGAGGTCGTGGTTGAGGACGGCTCAGTCACCGTGAAGGACTCCGGTGACGGGTTCTCCGAGGCTGACATCGACCACGTGTTTGAACGCTTCTTCCGATCTGATGCTGCCAGGTCGACACCGGGGTCGGGTCTTGGGCTGTCGTTCGTTGAACAGATCATCGCCGATCACGGTGGAAGCGTGTTCGCACGGAACAGAACGGACGGCCCCGGAGCCGAGGTCGGGTTCGTCCTGCCACAAGTCCCTGTCCACGACGACG
>QQUL01000157.1 GCA_008501565.1 Armatimonadota bacterium | reverse complement strand
CTCGATGTCGGACGTCATGCGTGACACCAACACCCCGCTCTTTGAGCGTGAGTAGAAGCCCATGTCAAGGTGGAGGAGCCGTTGGAAGACGGAACTGCGGAGACTCACGAGATACTGCTCGCCGACGTAGGCAATCGACCACTGTGAGGCAGCGTTGAGGAAATACTGGATCACGAGTGCACCGGTCCACAACCCCGCCGCAAGGAGGATCGCTCCCTTGTCTCCCTTGGCGATTCCCTGGTCGATTCCCCCTCTCACGAACAAGGGCCCGAGGAGACGAACGACCGTCGCAACAATCGCGATACCGAGGGTTCCCATGAACGGCCACTTGAGTCTGGGGGCGATTCGGGCCGCTCGAACGATGAGGGCGCCCGGCTTCTCGATTCTTCGATTCCCGGCAGCGGACATGTATTTCATGCGGTCACCTGATCTGCGGCGTCCCCGCCCGTCGCTGCGAGCACCTCTCCGTAGCGCGGGATGTCGCGCAAGAGATCCTCGTGGGGGCCGAAAGCGACGATCGCTCCGTCCTCAATGAACGCCACATTGTCAACGAGGGCGAGCGTCGAGGTTCGGTGGGCGATGATCACGGTGGTCCGACCGGCCATCACCTGCCGGAGAGCAGCCTGGATCTCCGATTCCACGATCGCATCGACCGACGAGGTCGCATCGTCGAGGATCAACACCCGTGGATCTCTCACGACGCCTCGAGCGAGGCTGATCCGCTGTCGTTGACCGCCCGAGAGCGTGGCGCCCCGTTCCCCCACGACGGTTTCGTATCCATCGGGCATCTCACAGATGAAGTCGTGAGCCTTCGACAGTCTCGCTGCGGCTCGAACCTGCTGGTCGGTTGCCATCGGATCGCCAACCCTGATGTTGTCCGCGACGGATGCCGAAAACAGGAATGACTCCTGGAACACAACGGCAACCTCATTGCGCAGTTCATCGAGGCCGACCATGCGCACATCGACTCCGTCAATCGAGACGGATCCGGCAGATACATCGTAGAAGCGCGGAATCAGGTGACCCATCGTGGTCTTGCCTGACCCTGTCGCACCGACCAAGCCGACCGACGTGCCACCGGGAATCACCAGATTGACATCGCTGAGGACTTCGGTGCCGTCGGGGTAGGAGAATGAGACGTCACGGAAAACGATCTCTCCCGCACCTTCATTGAGCTTGACGGCATCGGGGGATTCCTCGATCTCTGGATCGGTCACCAGCAACGCGTCGATCCTGGTGGCTGCCGCGGCCGAACGCGGAAGGTTGGCGAAGAACCAGCCGGTGATCATCAGCGGGAGCACCATCACGGCGAGGTATTGCGTGAAGGCAACGAACTCCCCGAGGGTGAGAGCGCCGTCGACCACCCTGATACCGCCCACGGCAAGGACCGCGACCGTGCCGAGGGCAGGGATGATCTCGAAAAGTGGTCGGTGGACGGCCCGTTCTCGGGCGAGACCCATGGCTTCCCGATAGATCGAATACGCGGTCACATCGAGCTTTCCGTGTTGCTGGTCCTCCTGTCCGTAACTCTTGACGACCTCGATGCCGGTGACAGACTCCTCCACAACATGTGACAGCTCTGAAAGCGCCCGCTGGATACCGAACGAATAACCGACGACTCGCGTCGCGTATCGGGCGGAGGTGAGCAGCAGGGCTGGAATCATCAGTGCCGCAACACCGCCAAGCACCGGATCGATGACCACGAGCACAATGGTCACGACCGTGAACATCATCAGGTTTGCGATCGTGATGGGAAGCATGGCAAGGATGATGCGGAGTTGGGAAAGGTCCGAGCTGGCACGTGCCATGAGCTCACCAGTGGACGTGACGTCGTGGAAGCTGAACTCCAGACGCTGAATGTGGGTGAAGATCTTGTTCCGCAGATCGGCTTCGGCACGATATGAGAACCGAAAACCGAAGTATCGACGGATCGAGATTCCGATGGCTTGGATGGCTCCAGCAATCAGCAACGCGACGAGAAAGGGCCAGACCTTTGATGAGTCTCGTTCGCCGACGGCCACGTCGACGATCGCGCCTACGAAGTACGGAATGGCCACCACAGCGGCCATCCACACGACGGCTCCCAGGATGGAAACGGTCGCAACGCCACGGTATCGGATCAGGATTTGCTTGAGGAGGTGCAATCCATCGGTCAGATCGCGGATTCGTGAGTTGCTGGCGGTCACTCTCCGAGGCTACTGCCGGTCGGTCTTCTCAAGAACAGAGAGCAGGGTCAACGATCCGAGTGGCAGCGCTACAACGACGACCCCTACGAAATAGAGCCACAGAAGGATCACTCCGACCGACCCGAAGACGGCAATCGCCTGGTTCGACAGTCGTGGCAGTAGCGCACCGGCGATGATCGTGCCCAGGTAGAGAACAACGGTCACTGCCGCCGCATTGATGGCGGCGTACGGGAGCGGCTCTGGTGGCCCGAAACGGTAGATCACGAAGAGCAGGGCAAAAACCCACAGCAGGGAAGCGAGCACCACGGCACCTCTCGCGAACCCAACGCTCGGCAGATTGAGCGTTGCGGTGATCTCCTCCCAAGCATTCTCACCAATCAGCATGGCTCCATAGGCCACCATGATCGCGATACCCCCGCCAACCGTGACCACGACACCTGTCAGGCGGGCACGGATGTAGCCACGCTCATCGATTGTCCCCTGCACCAACCGGAGCGACTTCTGGATGGCATACACGGCTCTCGAGCCAGACCAAAGGGCCACCAGAATCGACACGACAAGGATGACAAACCGGTCTCCCGAGACGACATCGACCGACTGGCGAAGGATGTCAGACAAGAAGGAGGCAAGCTGTGGCGGCAATGAGGTGGACAGCCATTCGAAAACGTTGTCGATGAGGGCGTCCGAACCGCTGAACAACGTGAGCACGGAAACGAATGCGATCCCGAGCGGCACCAATGCAAAGAGCGAGTTGTACGCGATCGCGGCACCCATGAGGAGCGGATCACCTCGGCGCCACAGCACAAGGCCGTCCGTGAACAACATCGTGCCGAATTGGATGACTCGCTGCATGGGGACAGACTACGGGAGCTCGCTTCGCTCGCTGCTCACAGCTCACAGCTTTCAGCTTCTGACGTCTGACTTCGGCTACCCGACTGCGTCGGGTCGCTTGGAGTCCAGCAAGCTGGACTCTTGACGTCGGTTGTCGGTCATCGGTCATCGGATCTGGGTGATCGGAGTACGGGAGGTCTGTCTCTACACTCGTTTGCGATGCGCAAAGTCGTCCTCCTTCTCTCCTCAATAGCTCTTCTGACGGCTGCCTGTGTCGCCGGTGGAGAGAACATCGTTGCCGTCCAACCCCAGGGTTCAGTCACAACGTTGCCCCCGATCGCCACCACAACACCGGAGCCCGGTACCGGCTCCACCACACCGACAAGCCCTGCCGAAACAACCACCACGACGATTCCGGAACGCCCGACCGGCGTGGTCACACCTGAGACAGTCTTCCAGCCGTGGGGCTCGGTCAACGGGCTGACCATGTTCCGCGGGAACCCAACCCGAACGTTCTACGGCACGGGACCCATCAGCGATACTCCTCCGACACAGCAGTGGCGATTCCCCGACAAAGCCATGTCCGGGCTGTCCCCGGTCGGCAACGAGGAGAAGTGGTGGTCTGGCACGGGGTGGACCGGCCAACCGCTCGTCCACGAACGCGACGACGGAATAACCGAAGTGATCTTCGGTGCCTACGACAAGAAGATCCATTTCGTCGATGCAGCTTCCGGTGAACGACTGCGACCCGATTACGACATGGGAGACATCATCAAGGGAACACCGACCCTTGACCCTGATGGCTACCCGCTCTTGTACACAGGATCACGAGATCCCCGGTTCCGGATCCTCGCGCTCGACGGCGACGAGGTTCACGAGGTCTGGTCGCTCCATGCCAAGTCTGTCGAGGGTATGTGGAACGACGATTGGGATTCCAATCCGGTTGTGGTCGATGACATGCTCTACGTCGGTGGCGAGAACTCGTGGTGGTTTGCGATCAAGCTCAACCGGGGGTACGACGACGATGGCATGGTGACCGTCGCACCCGAGGTCGTCTTCCAGATGCCCGCTTGGACGGACGAGCTCTACGACTTGCTTGGGCGCCAGCATTCCGTTGAGAACTCGACTGCCGTGTTCGACCAGAAGGCCTATTTCGCAACGAGCGGTGGACGAGTCGTCGGCGTTGACCTGTCGGACATCGAGAACGGAAACGCCGAGGTGTTCTTCGACTTCTGGATGGGGGACGATGTCGACTCGACCATCGTCATCGACAAGGAGGGCTACATCTACGTCGTGGCGCACGCCGACCACGAGAAGACCAACAACACGGCGGCGCGGCGGGTGCGAGATGTCGGCCAGCTCGTGAAACTCGACACGTCAATCCCCTCCGACAGCCTCACCAACGTCGACCCGATCGTGTGGAAGCTCGATATCCCAGCCGCCCGTGGCCAGGACACCGGCGCTTGGGCAAC
>QQUL01000211.1 GCA_008501565.1 Armatimonadota bacterium | reverse complement strand
TTGCCATGTTGGTTATTCCTCTCCGTCATCGTCAGATGAGGCAGCATCGTCTTGTGACGCGTCGGTTTCATCGTCGGTCGTATCTGGGCTTTCGTCGGCGCTGTCGCCGGACGGTGCTTCTTCTTGATCTTCGGTCTGTTTGGAATCATCCGCGCTGTCCTCGACGACGTCTGCGCTGTCTTCAGCGACTGCGCCTGACGCTTCCGCATCAGCAGAACTTGCGCTGTCCTCAGCGACGTCTGCGCTGTCCTCAGCGACTTCGTCTGATGCCGCTTCCTCCGCAGGTACCTCTCCATCAGCCTCAGAGACAGGGGTCTCTTCGGCATCGTCAGATACCACGGCATCGGGGGCCGGTGCTTCTTGCTCCTTCTTTTCGAGGAGCTGCTGGAACACCGATGCGGCGTTCCGTGGAAGCGCAGCCAAGAGGCCTGCGAGATTTGCCATCGGTGCTTTCATCGCACCAGCAAGCTTCGCAAGAAGTACATCGCGTGGCTCGATTTCTGCAAGCTTTGAGATCGTCTCCGGGGTCACGAACTCATCACCCAACAGCCCACCCTTGATCACGAATACTTCGTGTTCCTTGGCGAAGTCCTTGAGCGCCTTCGCTGCAGTGACCGGATCTCCATCGCTGAATGCAAGGCCGGTTGGGCCGAGCAGTAGTTCATCGAAAGCGTCGATGTCCAGATCGGCCGCTGCAAGGCGGGCGAGAGTCATCTTCACGACCTTGAACTCTGCACCGTTCGCACGAAGCTCACGTCGCAGGGTTTGCTGATCCTTGACCGAAAGACCCGCGTATTCAGCAAGGAACACAGCTTGTGATCCTTCAATACGCTCTTTGATATCGGCGACCGCCTGGACCTTTTCCGGTCGTGGCATGTGTCGTCCTCCTCACTTGGGCTTTCCTTGGCCTCACATCGCCCTGAAATGAAACAGAGCCCCGACACATGACTGCAGGGCTCTCCGTGAGGATCGGCCTGCGCTGGTTGTGTCTCCACAGTTATGCCCTGCCGAAGCAGTATTGGCACCAACGGTCTCGGGTCGGTATGAGGTTGTGTTGGGAGCATACCCAGCGCGATGCGCTTTCGGTTCTGGAAATCGAGGGGATGCCGCCTCAGGAGGGGATGCCTCCTCAGGAGGTGCTCAAGGAAAGTGGGGAACCGCTGGAAGAAGTGGTGGTCGTTAGAGGATCGTGCAGACGGCGGGCCAGGATGCCATCTACTCGTTCACTGCAATCGACCGGGGTAGGGGCCGGTCATCGTTGACCACAGTGCCGGGACCACCCGTGCGAGACGGTGGTGGATCGTCTCTGTTCCTTCCTCCAGCGATCCCCCGCTGTAACTCCTATGGTCGTCGCACCAACAGTTGATGTCAAGGCGAGCTTCGCTCGCGGCTTTCAGCTTTCGGCTCACAGCTTTGCTGTACTGAAAGCCGTGAGCTGTGAGCTGTGAGCTGTGGACTACTTGCGGGCTTTGATGAGTTCCGTGACGGCGCGGGTGTCGACCTTGACACCGGGGCCCATCGTTGAGCTGATCCCGATCTTCCTGATGAAGATGCCCTTGGTTGTTGGAGGGCGCGACCTTGCGATCTCGTCGGCAACCGCCAAAAGGTTGTCAACGAGCTTCTCCGGCTCAAACGACACACGCCCGATCGGGATGTGGACATTGCCATACCGATCATTGCGGTACTCGACGCGACCGGCCTTGAACTCCGAAACGGTCTTGCCGACATCAGTCGTGACAGTTCCCGATTTCGGGTTCGGCATGAGTCCACGTGGACCAAGCACCTGACCGAGTTTTCCGACGACCGGCATCATGTCCGGTGTTGCGATCGTGACATCCCAGTCAAGCGGCACATCGCCGTTGGTGATCTGGTCGGCCAGGTCCTGGCCGCCTACGAGGTCCGCTCCGGCTTCTTCGGCTTCTTTTGCCTGGTCGTTTGCGAACACGACGACCTTGACATCCTTGCCTGATCCGTGTGGGAGTGAGACCGTGCCACGAACGATCTGGTCTGCCTGGCGGGCATCGATTCCGAGGTTGAACACGATGTCGACGGACTCATCGAACTTGGCGAATGCGAGGCTCTTGACGAGTCCGACAGCTTCTTCCGGGGTGTGAAGAGCTTCCTTCTCGAAGCGGTTCTGCAGTGCGGCGATGTTCTTCGAAACGGCCATGTGATTGTTTCCTTTCGTGGTCCACGGGCCGAAGCCCTACCACTCTTGTATGGCTGAAAGCTGAAAGCTGTGAGCTGAAAGCTTCTTTCCTACGCGTCTACGACTGTCAGACCCATTGACCGGGCCGTTCCCTCAACAATTCGCATCGCGTTTTCGATGTCGTTTGCGTTGAGGTCCGGCATCTTGGTCTCGGCGATCTCGCGAACCTGAGCCTTCGTGACGGACCCGACCTTCTCCTTGTGGGGAATCGGCGAACCCTTCTCGATCTTGGCTGCCTGCCGAAGCAGCACCGCCGCTGGGGGTGTTTTGGTGATGAAAGTGAACGAGCGATCCTCATAGATCGAGATCTCGACTGGAATGATCGTGCCGGACTGTGCAGCGGTTGCCGCGTTGTATGCCTGCACGAAGTCCATGATGTTCACCCCGTGCTGTCCAAGTGCAGGTCCGACCGGCGGCGCAGGGCTTGCCTGGCCGGCGGGGATCTGCAACTTGAGCACGGTCATAAGTTTCTTGCGACCCATGAGTCAGATTCCTTGCTTGTCAGTACTTGATAATCTGGTCAAAGTTCAGTTCGACCGGTGTCTCGCGTCCGAAGATATCGACGAGTACACGAACCTTCGACTGGTCGACATTGATGTCTTCGATGACACCGTTGAAGTCGGCGAATGGACCCTCGACAACCCGGACTGTCTCGCTGACTTCCCAGGCCGGCTTGAAGGTCGGCTTCGACTTCTTCGTTCCCTCTTCCTTCGCGACGCCGAGGATGTGCTCGACTTCCTTTCGAGAAAGAGGACTTGGCTTCGTTCCTGAGCCGACAAAGCCAGTGACATTGGGTGTGTTGCGCACGGCGTACCACGAGTCGTCGTCCATGTACATCCGTACGAGCACATACCCGGGGAACTTCTTGCGCTCCACCGTGACCTTCTTGCCGCCCTTGTACTCGACGACATCCTCCATGGGAATGGCTACATCGAACACCTTGTCTTCAAGGTGCATTGATTTGACCCGGGTCTCAAGATTCGCCTTGACCTTGTTCTCATAGCCGGAATACGAGTGGATCACGTACCAGGCGCCGGGGAGATCGTACGGGCTGAGCGGTTTCGGTTCGGTTACTTGTTCATCGGCTCCGTCGATATCGTCGATGGCCACCTCTTCTACGACATCTGCCATCAGGTAATGGCCTCCAGAACGTTGATCACTGCCCGGTTGAATGCCCAGTCGAGACCGAACACAACCAGAGTGAGAATGGTGGTGACACCGAACACGACGATCGAATACGTGGTGAGCTCCTCACGCGATGGCCATGCGACCTTCTTGAGTTCCTGCTTGACCTCGCGGAAGTACTTCTTGACGCGTTGGAAGAAGCTGACCTTCTCACCTTGGCTGGACTTCTTCGGGCGCGGACCTTCGGCGCGGCGCTTCTTCGCCCGCTCCTCTTCCTTCGCCTGAAGGCGTCTCATTTCACGGTTCACTCAATACTCCTACGTGTCCTTTTGCAGGGGTGGCGGGACTCGAACCCACAACATCCGGTTTTGGAGACCGGCGCTCTGCCAATTGGAGCTACACCCCTCCGGCCTGATGGGGCGCGGCTCACGAGTATATGTACTGCCACTCCGAAGTGTAAACCGACTGTGTCGCTGGCACCGCCGAGATTCAGGTTGCGCGTGAGAGCGGGCAGTCCTACCGCCAGCCGTGTGAGGTGCCAGCACCGAGAGTGCGTAGAGCAGGGCGCACTTCGAAGGCCAGTGTATCGATTTCCCAACCGGGATCCGGTCCAAATGGGTACCAGACCAAGAGAACTTCAAGGCCTGCTGCAACCAATCGGCCGAATCCCTCGATAAGAGCATCAACGGTGCCAACAATCGCGAACGTGTCGATGAGATCGTCTTTCGCGAGCTTGGCAACGCTCGCTACCCCGTAACTACTCACCGCCGCACCAAACCCGGCAATCTGGTTGCGACCCACGTCTCCGCTCGCACCGATCATGGTCGGTGTGGCGAACAGGGAAGTTGTCCTTGGCGTGGCGTATGAGTGGACGAGCCCTCGAATGAGGTGGTTTGCGAAAGCACCCGAAGTCAACTCGCTGATCGGCACCTTCAGTATCCGAGCGACACATTCCCTTGATGTTGGACAGATCTCTTCGCAATCAACACAGGTGTGCCGAAGAGGACTGAGTTTCGCGACAGACACACATGACACAGGAATCGTCTGGGCAGGAGACGCCCGCCGAGAGTGGGCCGATGACGCCGTTGGGCAGCTTGCTCGACAGCATGCGGCCGTCCAATCGAGTCATGTCCGACGACGAACGCCGGATAATCACCGACGAA
>QQUL01000350.1 GCA_008501565.1 Armatimonadota bacterium | reverse complement strand
ATCGCGTCCGGCTTCACCTTCAGGCAAACGACGCATGGGACGAGACCTGGGAGCAAGAGGTTGCGGACGCTGCTTCGGCCATGGTCGAGGATGCGGTCGACGAAGCTGAAGCAATCGAACCGTTGAAGGGTGATGAGATCTTCTCCGCGATGTTTGCGCAACCGACCGCGCCGTTGATCGACCAACGGGCCATGCTCGGGAGGGACGGCTGATGGCCGAGCGGACGATGGCCCAGGCACTCAACGCCGCACTCGCTCAGGCGTTGACCGATGAGACCGTGATGCTCCTCGGTGAGGATGTTGGGACCACCGGTGGCGTCTTTCGAGTCACCGATGGGCTTCAGCAGCGATTTGGTGGAGATCGTGTGATCGATACGCCCGTCGCCGAGTCCGGCATCGTTGGTGCAGCTTTCGGCCTTGCCGTGGCCGGTATGAAACCGATCGCTGAGCTGCAATTCATGGGATTCTCGTATCCCGCATACGACCAGATCGTCAACCATGTCTCGCGTATCAGGAACCGATCCCGGCACCGTTTCACGGCGCCGCTCGTGATCCGTATCCCGTACGGAGGCGGTATCGGTGCTGCTGAGCACCACTCCGAGTCACTCGAAGCGATCTACGCACACGTCCCAGGTCTCAAGGTCGTCGTTCCGTCGCGGCCGATCGATGCCAAGGGCCTCCTCACCGCAGCCATTGCCGATCCAGATCCGGTCATCTTCCTCGAACCGATCCGGGCGTACCGTGCGCTGAAGGAAGAGGTCCCGGATGACGCGTACGAGACTCCCATCGGTGTTGCATCGATTGAACGCGCCGGGTCGGATGTGACTCTCATTGCCTACGGGGCCATGATGAAGGAGACTCGTGAGGCAGCAGAACTCCTGGCAGCGAACGGTGTTGACGCCGAGGTCATCGATCTCCGCACACTCGTACCGCTCGATACCGAAACGATTCTTGCATCGGTTGAACACACGGGACGGGTGGTTGTGATCCACGAAGCCCCCCGTACGGCAGGCTTCGGCGCCGAGATAGCGGCGGTTGTCGCCGAGAGAGCCCTGTATTCGCTCAAGGCGCCGATTGAACGCGCCACGGGCTGGGACATCGTCGTTCCGCTGCGACGGGCAGAGAAGCACTACACACCAGGCGTCGATCGGATCGTCAACGCCGCGATGAGGACCATGGGGGCCTGATGGCGACCGAGTTCCACCTACCCGACATCGGAGAGGGCCTTGCCGAGGCCACCATCCTGCACTGGTTTGTCGATGTCGGCGACCGCGTTGAGGCTGATGCACCCCTCGTCGAGGTCGAAACGGACAAGGCAGTCGTCGAGATCCCGGCACCCATCGGTGGCGTCGTCCTCCACCACGGCGCAGAGGCCGATGAGGTGCTTGCCGTCGAACACCTCCTCGCCGTGATCGGAGAGGAAGGAGAGCTGTGGGCGGCATCGGTGGCCCCTCCAGAGATCACGCTCGGAGAGTCGACGGACGAAGCCGCTCCGATCGTCGGCACACTCGAATCAGACCCGACGCCGTCCGTTGGATCGGGTGTTCAGGCGCTTCCTCTCGTACGGAGGCTCGCCACGGAACTCGGCGTCGAATTGGAGACCGTCCCCGGTACGGGTCCGGGAGGTCGCATCACCGAGGACGATGTGCACGAGGCGGCGTCGCAGTCCCTTGGACCCCATACCCGTGTTCCGTTCAGCGCGACGCGCAAGGCCATCATCCGCAACCTCACGCGTTCGTGGAACGAGATTCCCCACGTCACGACCTATGGGACGGTTGACGCATCGGCACTCCTCGCTGCCCGCGCCGACGCAGGGAAGGTTCCGCTTGAAGCCGTTCTGATCACCAGGATCGTGCCACTCCTCAAGGAACATCGAGCCTTCAACGCAGCGTTTTCGCCCGACGCCGTCATCGAACATGATCGCTACGACATCGGGATCGCCGTTGACACACCCGACGGGCTCATGGTCGCCGTCGTCGCCGACGCTGACACGAAGTCGATCGAAGCGCTCGGCGACGAGATCCGTGCCCTCGCAGCGGGTGCAAAGGACCGCACACTTGATCGGAAGCAGTTGACGGGGCAGACGTTCACCCTCTCCAACATCGGTGCGGTCGGTGGTCGCTTCGGCACACCGATCGTTCCGTACGGAACCACCGCGATTCTCTCGGTAGGGCGTGCCGAGCCCGAAGCGGTCGTGCGCGACAACGAGATCGTGATCGCAACCGAGTTCCCGCTGTCGCTTTCCTACGACCATCGAGTCATCGATGGGGCCACCGGACGATCATTCATGGCTGATCTCACCGCAGCGTTGGGCGGCTGATTCGGAGGAGTAGTGTTTGGTCATGGACGACATAGGAGACCTCGCCGCACAGCTTGCTGATGTTCAGCGACAACTCCTCGATCTCCCAGACGACGCCTTCGCCGAACGGTTCGAACTGAAGAAGCGTCAGGATGCGCTTCGTCTCCAGGCCCGTGCGCACGCCCAAGATCTTGACAAGCAGCGCTCGACCGAAGACCTGCTCGCCGAACTCAGTGGTTTGCGGTCCCAGATGCTGCACATCGAGGGTCACCGCATCGATCTCGTCAGGCAGGCAGGTTCGGGTGGAGCGGTTTCGTCGGAAATGGGGAACCTCGGCGGCGTCCAGATCAACAAAGGGATTGACGACGCCATGGGCCTGCCCAAGATCAAGGCGCGGCTGGGTCTGATCAAGGGGATCCTCATCGACCGAGGTGTCGAGATTCCACCTGCGGACTGACGGCTGATTGCAAAGCCGGTACGCCGACGCCCCAAAAGTGAGCGACAATCGGTGACCGGTATGCTCATCGGTCATGGGCGATCATCACGTACATCTTCATCCGCACGGCGCATATGACGGCGTCGGGCCCGAGCCGGGAACGTATCCGGACGGTTTTCTCGACAGCTTCGTCGAGCACGGTCTGGCCAAGGGTGCAGACGAAATCGGGTTCACCGAGCACCTGTACCGCTGCCATGAATCTGCCGAGGTGCTGGGTCAGTGGTGGGAGAACGCCGAATACCCGGACCTGGCAACCCTGACGGCAGAGCATGTCGCCCTCGAACGGGTGTTGTCACTCGATAGGTACGTCGCGGTTGTCACCGACGCCAAGGACCGGGGCTTGCCCGTGTTGCTGGGACTCGAGGTCGACTTCTTTCCTCAGACGATCGAGGCGGTGCTCGGGCTCCTCGACCGGTATCCGTTCGACTTCCTGATCGGATCCACCCACTGGGTTCGGGAGTGGGGTTTTGACCTGCCAAGCCAGCTGTACGAATTCGATCGCCGGGGGGTACGGGAGTCCTATGAGGACTACTTCGCGATCGAGACAGAACTCGCTGCCTCGGGCACCGTCGACGTATTGGCCCACACCGACGTGGTCAAGAAACTCGGCAAACGCCTTCCTGAACCGCCGACCGACCTTCATGAGGAATTGGCGGCCGCTGCGGGCCGATCCGGTGTTGCGATCGAGGTCTCCACAGCCGGGCTTTACCAACCGGCCAACGAGATGTACCCACACCCTGATCTGCTGACCCGATTCCATGCCCACGACGTGCCGATCACGATCTCTTCCGACGCACACCGCCCGCACGAAACCGGGCGAGATCGTGACCTCGCGATCGAGTTGGCGCGTTCTGTCGGCTACCGCGAGCGAGTGACGTTTTTTCAACGCAAGCGACAGTCCGTTCCGCTCTAGGAGCGGCGATACACTCGCTGGTATGTCTGCACCCTCCATTTGGCTGACCACGCTCGGCTGTTCCAAGAACCAGGTTGATTCCGACAAGATCTCCTCCGTTCTCGGTGACTCGGGCTACGTCGATGCCGAGAGCCCTGAAGTTGCCGATGTGGTGATGGTCAACACCTGCGGGTTCATCGAGGATGCTCGCCGCGAATCGGTCCAGACCATCCTTGACCTTGCCGACGCCAAGCGCGCTGATGCCAAGCTTGTGGTCATGGGCTGTATGGCGCAACGCTACGAATCCGAACTCGTCGCGGCACTCCCCGAGGCTGACGCCGTGATAGGTCTCGACCGATACCCCGAACTGGTCGACGAGCTCGACTCAATGACGGGTTGGCAGCCGATTGAGATCTCTGGCGTGAAACGCTCGCACATGGACATCCTCGAGGTCGTGAATCGCCCGACGCCAACAACGCCCTTTGCGTATGTGAAGGTTGCTGAGGGATGCAACAAGACCTGTGCATTCTGTGCGATTCCCCTCATCCGCGGGAAACAACGATCTCGAGCAAGCGCCAGCATCGTCGCTGAAATCGAGGGGCTCGTCTCTGGAGGAGTCCAAGAGGTGGTTCTCGTCGCACAAGATCTCGCTGCGTACGGCCGCGACAACGGCGCCGGTTCGATCGAAGAACTCGTAGCCGACGCCGCAGACGTTGACGGCCTGCATCGGTTGCGGCTCTACTACCTGTTCCCTCGCGAGATTCGCCAGGGACTGATCGATGTCATGGTCGGTCATCCCGTGATCGCGAACTACTTCG
>QQUL01000186.1 GCA_008501565.1 Armatimonadota bacterium | reverse complement strand
GGTACGACATTGAGGAGCCTATTGCGGTGTAAGGGGCGGTGGGTCTTGCATGAAGCCTCGCGTGGTGGGCCCGGTGGGATTCGAACCCACACGCTTCGGATTAAAAGTCCGCTGCTCTGCCATTGGAGCTACAGGCCCTTGCGGCGTCGGAGTCTAGGGAGGCGTATGTGATTGGAGGAGTGGATCCCACCGCGGTGCTGCTCTCCTGGCATGACCGGAGTCTTGTTGCCGGCGGACCGGCGGTAGGTTTTCGGGAATGGATCTGGTCTCAGCCTGGCATACTGCGTCTGTAGCGGTTCTTCCACACGGAACCGAGGTGTGGGATGCCCATACGCACGTCGGCTCAAATGATCCCGACCACGTCGTCGGCACTGTCCCGAGGCTGATCGAGAAGCTCGATGAAGCGGGGCACGCGGGCGCTGTTCTCATCTCAAGCATGGAACCGGACGGGTATCCGGCTGCAAATGATCGCATTCTGAAGGATGCATCGAATTCGGACGGGCGGCTGATTCCGTTTCTCCGCGTGAACCCGAATCGTGGGGTTGATGCCGTTGCCGAAGCTGAACGGTGTGTCTCCCTGGGGGCACAAGGAATCAAGATGCATCCACGCGCCGAAGCGTTTTCGCTGAGCCACCCGACTGTCGCCGAGGTGGGTCGGGTCGCTGCTGCGAGCGGGGTTCCGATCCTCTTTCATGCAGGTCGCGGAATCCCGGCACTTGGTGAAGAGGCTCTCCGGTTGCTTGAGTCAGTGGACGGGTTGAACATCATTCTCGGGCATGCGGGTGTCAGTGATCTGTCATGGATCGGTCCCGAGTCGGTCAACTATCCCGGGTTGTACTTCGACACTGCGTGGTGGAGCACTCCTTCGATCCTGATGCTGTTTGCGTCGGTAGCACCCGATCGGATCCTCTATGCCTCGGACACGCCGTACGGATCACCGATGATGATCGCAACGATTGTGATGCGGGTGGCTGCCAGCGCTGGGCTCTCCGACGATGCCTTCCGAGCGGTGATGGGTGGAAATCTGCTGTCGCTGGTGTCCGGTGTCCGGCCTCGACCTTCTGGATCACCTGCCGGTTCCGATATCGTGTCAAACGATCCCGTCGCGCTCACCGTCTACTCCAGCTTCCACGCAGCCATCACCCAGATGTTGCGAGGCGGGGATCCGGAGGAGACCGTTTCGCTCGCAAAGCTTGCTGTTCGCGTGCCGGCGACGCACCCACATGCGGACATGTTCCACGCGGTGGCTGAGACGATGGAACGGATTGACTTCGCATCGGACCGTCGGAGTAGTTATGTACGCCCGATGGTCGTCGCGGCGGCCGGGGTTCTGACTCCGGAGCAACCGCTTCCTACGTTCTGATCCTGGTCGTTCTGTGGGCTCCAGTGTGGAAAAACCCGGTACTGGAACCCTGGGTACGCGGGAAGGGGTTATGGCTCGGTGCGGGGGATGATGGGGGCGATGCGAGCGAGGTAGTCGGTGAGGCCGTGCTGTTGGAAGTTGGCCCAGGTGGTCATCGATGTCGGGTCTTCCATGCGGTCCACGATCAGCCCACCGGCGAGATGGTCCACCTCGTGTTGGACGGTACCTGCTGACAAGCCCCGATAGACCTGCTGGAACGGCTCGCCATGGCGGTCCTGTGCGGTGACCGCGATGTTCATCCAGCGACACAGGTCGCCACGGATCGGAACGCTCAGGCATCCCTCGTTGTTGAGCCACGTCTCGTCGTCGAGCACCTCGATCACCGGGTTGACCAACACCGTGAGAGGAATCGGCGGCTTGTAGGGGTACCGCTCGTTGTGTTCGACACCGATGATGCAGACATTCATCGAGACACCCACCTGGTTCGCAGCGATGCCAGCACCCTGTGCATCACGCATGGTGTCGATCATGTCGTCGACGAGTACCTGGAACTCCGGTTCCTCGAATTCGGCCACGTCGGTGGTTGGTATCCGAAGTACCGGGTCGCCGATCTGGGGAATGGGTCTGATGGCCACGATGTCAACTCCTCTTGCAGGCCACGCCCGCGATCACGACGTCGGTGACACTTGCTCGTGTGGCGGCTGACACGATCGCGCCGAGATCTCCACCCGTACCGGAGAGTTCGTCGGACTCAGGATCGACGGCGATGAAGTCGGCCGGACCTCCGACCGCGATCCCGCCGTCATGCCAGCCGAGGGATCGCATCCCGATCGTCGATGCAGCGGCCATCCGTGCCTGCGGTGTGTGGATGCCTCGGCGCTGGAGCCTCAGTCTGTCATGCTGTTCGAGCCTGTAAGCCTCACGCAGGATGTCAACGACTGCGTTGCTGTCCGAACCCAGACACAGAGGCACACCGGCCTCGGAGAGCTCCGTTGCCGGACCGATACCATCGCCAAGATCCGACTCCGTCGTCGGGCAGAAACAGACCATTGCACCGGATTCGGCGATCGTCGTGATGTCGTCGGCCGTGAGGTGAGTGGCATGAACGAGAGTTGTCCGCTCGGTCAGGAACCCCTTGCGAGAGAGCAGCCCCACCGGTGTTGCCCCATGGGCGGTGAGGGTGGCTTTGTTTTCCGAGACCTGCTCGGATACATGGATGTGGAGTGGTGTGTCGAGCTCCTCGGCCGTCAAGCGGATTCTCTCCAGATCCGCAACGCCGACGCCGCGGACGGAATGTGCGGCGACGCCGACCCGAACCATCGGGCGGTGCGCGAGTGCCTCGGCGAGTGCAAGGACGCGCTCTCGCCACGCAGCAATCGACCCGTCAGAGAAACGGCATTGCTCGGCCAGCACCGGGGATCCGTCGACATCTGACGTCAGGTATGCCGTGTCGATCAGTGTCAGGCGGATACCTGCATCATCGGCGGCGTCGGCGATGGCAAGACCGAACGCGTTCGGATCGTCATACGGTGTTCCGTCCGGCTGATGATGGACATAGTGAAACTCGCCAACCGTGGTGATTCCTGATGAGACCATCTCCTTGAACGTTTTGGCCGCGAGAACCCGATACGAATCAGGCGTCAGACTGTTGGCCAGTTCGTACATCGGTGCCCGCCATGCCCAGAAATCACCACCTGCGCTGTGTGTGCGGCCGCGCAATGCCCTGTGGAATGCGTGGGAGTGGGCAGAAACCAGGCCGGGAAGGATGACACCGGACAGCGATGCATCGGCCTGAGAAGCCGTGCCAGAACCTACCGAGACGATCCGACCCTCCTCCACGCCGATGAGGACATCGGGGGTGAGGTCGTCACCGGCGAGCCAAGCTCTGGGTGCATGCCATGTGGTCACTGGCTTCTCCTGTAGCGGCGACCCTAGTGCTGCACTGGTTGGCGGTGTGCCCCCTCCGGAGCCGAGCGCGAGGCTGGTGGTAGATTGACCGACACCGCAAGGGAAGGAGGTGATGATGGGAAAACGCTACGAACGGCTGACGACCCCGATGGTCCGTGACGGTGATCTCCTCCGAGAAGCAACCTGGGAAGAGGCCCTCGCGCGAACTGCTGAGGGGCTGCGCCGGAACCCTGGGACGGCGACTGGCATGTTCTCGTGCTCAAAGGCGACGAACGAGATGAACTTCATGGCACAGAAGTTCGCCCGTACCGTCATTGGCAACAACAACATCGACAGCTGCAACCGCACCTGACACGCTCCTTCCGTCGTCGGTCTGGCGACAGTTCTGGGAGCGGGCGGTGGCACGTCCTCATATGAAGAGATCCAGACAACCGATCTCATCGTCCTGTGGGGTTCGAACGCGCGCTCTGCTCATCCGATCTTCTTTCATCACCTCATCAAAGGTGTACGCAACGGCGCCAAGATGTATGCCGTAGATCCGCACCGAACCGAGTCAGCCGAGTGGGCCGACGTGTGGCTGGGGATCGATGTCGGTTCCGATGTCGCGCTCTCCAACACCATTGCTCGCGAGATCATCCACGCCGGGCTGGCCAACGATGCGTTCATCGCCCATTCGACATCCGGGTACGACGAATACGCAGCCTCTGTCGAGGAGTGGACGCTCGAGCGAGGCGAAGAGGTGACCGGCGTCCCTGCCGAGGCCATTCAGCAACTCGCTCACGACTACGCAACAGCTGAGACCGCACAGCTGTGTTGGACGCTTGGCATCACCGAACATCACAACGCGACCGACAATGTCTTCTCTCTCATCAACCTTGCGCTTCTCACTGGTCATGTTGGTCGGTACGGTTCCGGCCTCGTACCGATCCGTGGGCAGAACAACGTTCAGGGCGGCGGCGACATGGGTGCACTCCAGAACAAGCTCCCGGGATTCCAGGACGTTGCCGACGACGAACATCGTGGCAAGTTCGAGGCGGTGTGGGGCGTTGACGTGCCAGCCGAGCCTGGTTGGCACGTGACCGAGATGTTCGACGCCATGGAGAGCGGGGACATCACGGCGATGTACGTGATCGGTGAGAACCCGGCTCAATCCGAGGCCGATTCGCAACGGGCGATCGATCTTCTTGAAGGCCTCGACTTCCTCGTTGTGCAGGACATCTTCTTGACGAAGACCGCGACCCTGGCCGATGTCGTG
>QQUL01000263.1 GCA_008501565.1 Armatimonadota bacterium | reverse complement strand
CTGGTTGGCCACCTGTGGAGTGAGGTTGACAGCAGGCGATGCCGGAGTGTTTACCGTCGCAACGGCTCTGTGTTCAGTCGGTTCATCTGCCACAACCGCATACGCTATGACGCCGGCCACAAGGGGGACCAGAATCACGATGGCAGCTCGCCAACCCAAGCCTTGGATCCATTCCAGAATGCTCATTGTCTGTGGGGCCCCATCTAACGGCAACAGAAACCGTCGGCGCAAAGGTAGCAACGTCTGACACTAGCCGCCGAGGACCGGTCCAAGCAGCCGACCGATGATACATCTCACTCGGATGGATTCTTTATGTCCGACGGACGCCAATCAACAGACGTTGCGGCGAAGGACGCACCGACCACGATGAGCCAGACAACACCGGCGATACCGAGCGTGACCAGCCGACCAACAGTCGATTGAGCGGGAGGGAGTCGCCAGTACACGAAAGCTGCAGCAGCGGTCGAGACAACCGTCACCGCCAGAACCGTGGCACCGAAGACCGCCAGTCGCCTGTTGAAGATACTGAGTCGTCTCGTCGCAAAGTGGGCATGTGCGAAGGATGCAGCCGTCGCAAGGACATATGCGGCTGCAAGTCCTTTGAGGCCCCACGGCACGACGAGGATCGCACCAAATGCCATATTCGTGAGCGTGTTGATGAGACGGTTGAAGAATGGCGTCACCATGTCAAGGCGCGAGTAGAAGAAGGTGAGGAGCGCTCTCGTTACGCCGACGAATGGGAGCGTCAGCATGTAGATGGCCAGGACAGATCCGAGCGCCGCGGTGTTGTCACCTGAGAACTCACCGCGTTCGAACAGTACTCCCACTGCCGGGGATGCGAACACGACCAAGAAGCCCATGAGTGGAAACGAGAGGGCGAGCATGACTCGCACGCCCGTCCGAAGAATCCGCTTGGACGCATCCGGGTCGTCACGGAACTTCGTAAGACGTGGGATGAGAACCACGGTCACGCTCCGGAAGAAGACCGTGCCACCCACCGCGTTGAGGATGCGCCAGGCATAGCTGACGATCGTGATCGAGCCCGCGGCAAGGAAGGATGCGAGGAACCGCTCGAATAGCCTTGCGAATAGGTTCAGACCCGTTGCGGCCGTTGGCAGCCCGAGCAATTTGATCCCCGATCGCACCTCCGGATCGCTGAATCCGAACCCGAGTCGAAACGGCACGCCGTTTCGCCACGTAACAGCTCCAAGGAGAATGACCTGCGCGACGCTGCCGGCCAGATAGCCAACGGCTACCGCTCTGATCCCGAGGCTGTCTGCCAACGCAACGGCCGTTACGAGGGCGACACCGTTCAGAATCAGAGGGCTCGCGGCAGGAACAGAGAACGAAAAGCGTGCGTTCAGCAGCGCTCGGAGCGCTTCAGCAGCCGTGCGCGGTATCAGCATGAGAAAGAGCACCGGTATCAACGAGGCGGAAAGATCACGGGTTTCGGCGGCGGCACCGGATGCAATAAGGTCTGGCAGGACCGTGGCGAGCGCGACACCCAGAAGCGCAACACCAGTCGCCAACACCAGGAGTGCGCCGATGAGTCCGCCCGACCGGGCGCCTGCGACCTCAGTGGCATCGTTCTCGTGCCAGGTATTGAAGATGGGCACGAGCGCCTGGTTCGCTGAGGCAACGAGCACAGCTGTGAGGGCGAATGGAATCGTGGCTGCGATGAAGAACGCGTCCGTTGAGTGTCCAACTCCAAAGAGGGCTGCCATTGCGGCATCGACAGCGAAACCGCTCACGAGAGCGAGGCCAGCCCACACCACGACCTGAGCTGATGTCCTGGCTAGGCCCCCCGTTTCACCTTTCGGGTCAGGCATTTCGTTTGAAATCGGATGCCAGCGTCACGGCACGTCCTCTGTGTGATCCGTTGACCGCTCGATCCGCTTCTCCTGTGCATCCCATGCAGCATCAAGTCGTCTCTGCAGTTCCTCACACCGCTGTCGAACCGCGGGATCAATATCGGGGAGTTCGGGCACACTTGCCGGCCTGATCTGTTCGGTGGACATGGGCTGCTCACCTTCAAGTCCCACGAACCGTTCAATGATCGCAAACTCATGCTCTGGATCAGCCGTCAGGCGATCATACGAGACAAGGAGCACGTCATCCCTTTGATCGAGTCCTCCATCGAAGAACAGAGAGTTTCGGATGAACCAAAACAACGCGGAACCAGACTCAGGCGACATCCCTTCGAAGTTCAACGATTCGACGAACTCACGATTCTCCTCCGACACGCCGCTCAACTGCCACGATGTCCCCCATGTCTCTTCAGCCGCGGCAGAAAGCACGTCGAGGTTGCTTGATCCGAACTTGGCGACCGCGGAGCGCGCCCTGGCCTGCCACGCTCGGTACACCCAGATGGCACGCGACTCGACCGGTGTTTCGATGTTGTCCAGCAGCTCGTTGGTTCGGTGCGAATCGCACAATGGCTTGAACACGATGGCCTTCTGCTGACTTGACGCAATCAGCTCTGCGATCGTCCGATCCGATTTGAACAAGAATCGGTCGAAGGCGGCGCGGCTGTTCTCGTTGTGCACCTCGACCGCTGGATACTGCTGGAGATGTCGTACGAGGAAGTTGGTCCCTGACCTCTGGGCTCCAACGACGTAGATGGCTCGTGCGTCTCCTGCAACGCCATGGAGCTTTGCCCACTGACGTGTACTCCTTCTGCGCCGCCACCGATCCCGTAGATTGAGTTCATCCTCCTCGACAAGCGCCGCAACTCCTTGGGTGCGCGCCCAATAGGCGTGTCGCTTGACTCTCTTGACGAACCACGCGTATCGGCTCGGTCGTTGAGGCGAATCCACCGTTGCCCTTCCTTGTCCGGAGATCCGACCCGAGCGAGGGCCGCCCAGATCGTTCAGATCGCTCTTCAGCCACATTGACTGAAATGTTCGGAAGACATTGGATGGTACCTCCAATCCGCGGCACATAAGGACACGATTGAAGACGAAAGACAGTCAAACCTTTGCGGCACACCGAGGTAGGCTCCCTTGAAGGTACGATAGGACTGGCATCATCCGGGTTCAGTCGAGACCCACGACAGAGAGCTTGCAGGGATGACGTCTCAAGACACTGAAAACGTCACCGTCCAACATGACGGTGTGAGTGAGCCGGAGGCGCGGCACCTGTTCGGGAGACGGTTTGTCCTCGGCGTCCTTGCTGTGGGCGGTGTCGCCGCAGCAACGGCTGTGTCGGTCCTGAGCGGAATCAACATCGCTGAAGGAGCGTCTCGAACCCAGGTGTTCGTACCGATTGCCGTGTTCATGGCATTCGGCGTCATCGCCATCGCGACCACTCGATTTGACATCTATCTGGCAGGTGCGGTCGCGGCCCGTGCGAGCCTCGACGCCGCGAAGCTCTCGTCGAATTCGGGCGCACCCGGAGTCGATCTGACCGGTGTCTTCGCCGTGATGTTCATCGTCTTCGGCTTGCTCTGGCTGTTCGCACAGCGTCCGCTGCGCGGGTCTCTGGCTCCGATTGTGGCGCCATTCGTAGTTCTCATAGGGCTCGCGACGTTGAGTGTCGCATTCACGCCTCAGGTCGCACGAGGACTGAGAGAACTCTCGAGGCTCGGTGCCATTCTGATCCTGCTCATCGTGCTCCACGAGTTCCTCACCACCCGTCGGCGTCAACGGCTGATCCTCGGAGCCGTGTTCCTTTCGGCAGTTCCTCCAATCGTCGTCGCTGCATTCCAGCTTGCATCGAACACACAATTGTTCTCCGCAGGTGGTTTCGACCGAGTAACGGGAACATTCACCCATCCAAATCCCCTCGCGACGTATCTCACGCTTGTCATCATTCTTGGAGTCGCCGTCCTGCCCCACGTGCGCCGCTGGTACAGAGTCGGACTCATTCTTCTGATCGGCGCGGGTGCGTGGACTCTGCTCCTCACCTACACACGCTCTGGATGGATCGCAGTGTTTCTCGGACTCGTCGTCGTCGGCTACTACCAGCGTGGAATTCTGCTTCCGATGCTCGGGGTTTTCGCAATTGTTGGCGCGATCGCCCTTCCGGTCGTTGCAGGCCGGTTCGCAGACCTTTCTGAAGGCGCGACGGCCTCAGGAGAGCCAGTCAACTCGCTCGAGTGGCGGCTGCTGACGTGGGAGAACGCTTTGGGAGCAGTTGAGAACCCCATCGTCGGCATGGGACTCAGAAGCTCAGATCTGCTCACAGATGCCAACAAGCTCCCCCACAATGACTTCGTTCGCATGTATGTGGAACTGGGCGTGATCGGATTCCTCGTCTATCTATGGTTTCTTGCCGCGTCATGGCGAATAGCAGCAAAGGCGCTCAAAGCGTCCACCGAAGGTTTCAACCGGGGTCTCGCTGTTGGCTTTGCCGGCGTAGCCACGGCATTCCTGATCCTCAGTGTTGTTTCGAACCTGTTGTCCCAGCTGGTCTTGCTCTGGTATTTCGCGATAGTGGCTTCGCTTGCATGGTCGACAACCGTCGTGGCCAATGAGCCTGCAGATACTCCTGCATGAAGATTCTCCATGTCAACAAGTTCATCTACCGT
>QQUL01000080.1 GCA_008501565.1 Armatimonadota bacterium | reverse complement strand
TCCGTGATGTCGGCGGCAGCCACGCTTGCGAGATAGTCGACGACGCCAGCCCGCAGGGAGTATGAGCCCGGTGATCGGCAGTCCTCGCACACGGATCCGCCCGCAGCGAAGTTGAAGCGGCGCAGGCTGTCGGTTCTCCCACATCCCGAACAGGTATCGAAGGCGGGTGCCACACCGACGATGTCGGCAGCCTTGAGCAGGAACGCCGTGACGAGCGCAGGGTGGGGTTGACCCTCATCGAGAACGGTGAGTCCGCGTTGGAGCAGGAGAAACATGCGCAGCGATGGATCGTCCTCCTGAACCACCGCGTCAACCACCTCGATCATGGTTCCTGCTGCGAGCACCCGATCGAGATCGTTGCGGACGTTCGGGAATCCATTGATGACCGACACTTGTGTGATCGTGTCGAGCTCTTTGCCTTCGTAGAGCACAACATCGACGTGGGTCATGGGCTCGAGGCGGCCGCCGAAGCGGCTCTTCGTCTTGCGAACTCCTTTGGCCACGGTCCGCAGCTTTCCGTGATTCGGGCTCAGGAGCACCACAACCCGGTGTGATTCACCGAAGGGATATCCCCGCAGAACGATGCCTTGATCTGATCGGATGGCCATTGGCAAAGCTTACGGCTTGCAGCTCACAGCTTTCGGCTTCAGAGAACCACGGGAGCCCAATGTATGCTGCTCGAATGAGGCTTTCGGAATCTGAGCGAGCAAGTTTTCTTGCTAAGCATCCTGAGTGGACGCTCGACGGAGAGGAGATCTCGCGGACGTTCGTATTCGATGGGTTCCCAGCCGCAATTGCATTCGTGACCGAATGCTCGTTTGCCGCCGAAGCGGCGGACCACCATCCAGACATCGACATCCGGTGGAACAAAGTCACGATGACCCTCACGACACACTCGGCATCGGCGCTGACCTCGAAGGACACCACACTCGCCGCCGAGTTCGACAGAATTGCAAGCTGACGCACCTTGGTTCTGAGGGCTGATATCTGTGGCATCTCCCGTTTCGACGCGTCACGACCGACAGAATGAGATGACTACTACCGTCGGAACTCGATGAATCGAATCCAGAATCGCCGTAGATGTCGCGTTATCCGCGGTAGCTTGGCAACCGCGTTGGCACTTGCGGGCGTGGCAATCGTGGTCGAGTGTGCAAGCATCATCTTCCGACATCGAACGATGTGGATTCCGCTCGACCAATTCAAACGAGAACCACTCATGCAGGAACCAATCCTCTTCGCTCTCGTCTTCTACGTGATCTTTGCGATCGGGCCAGCACTCATCGCGGTCGCTTACCTCATTGTTGGCGGGGCAAGCAACAGAGTAGAAGGGCGTGCTGGCTGACATGCCCGACCACTGACAGACACGGCTTCGGGAACTCACAGTCGGTTCACCGTTCTTGGGCTGTGGCCGACCGCCACGGTTGGTTCTTACCCTGGGTACGCGGCTTGGGGGTTAGAAGCCGAGGCGGTCGAGCATTTCGTCGGTGCGTTGCCAGTCCTTTTCGACCTTGACGTTGAGGTCGAGGAAGACCTTGGTTCCGAAGAGGCGTTCAAGGTCATATCTCGCGGATTTGCCGACATCGCGGACCATCACGCCGCCCTTGCCGATGGCCATGCCCTTCTGGGACTCCCGTTCGACGTAGGCGGTTGCAGTGACCCGAACCACGCCGTTGTCCTGTTCCTCGATCTCGTGGACCACAACGGCAAGAGAATGGGGAAGCTCATCGTGGACCCGGGAGAGGTACTTCTCGCGGATCAACTCCGCCGCGAGCAGCCGATCGGGCTGATCGGTCACCGCATCCTCGGGAAAGAAGAACGGACCGGGGGCAAGCCGAGCGTCGATCTCGTCGATGACGATATCGATACCGTCATGCTTCAGCGCTGAGATGGGAACGTACGCATCGAAGCCCCACTCCCCCGCAGCTGCCAGTTGCTCGCCGATCTGCTCCGGACTGGCACGGTCAACCTTGTTCAGAGCCAGTACAACCGGCGTCCCTGACGCAAGAAGCCGTTCAGCAATCAGCCGATCCCCCGGACCGATGGGCTGCAACGCATCGATGACGAACAGCACACAGTCAGCTTCAGCGAGCGATCCGTACACCAGCGTATTGAGCCTCTCACCGAGGACCGTCTTCGGCTTGTGGATACCCGGGGTGTCAACAAGAACGATCTGGCTGCCGCGATCGGGAAGCGTCAGAACCCCGCGGATCGTGTTCCTCGTCGTCTGGGGACGGCGCGACGTGATCGCGATCTTCTCCCCCACCATTGCGTTGATGAGCGTCGACTTTCCCACGTTCGGTCTGCCGACGATCGAGACGAAGCCCGACCGTGTCTCGAAGTCCGTCACAGACGCCCGACCCGCACCTTCGCAACACGACGACCCTGCACACTCGTCGGCGTGAACTTGAGGCCGTCATGATCGAATGACTCGCCTTCTTCGGGGACTCGACCGGCGAGTTCCAGTACCAGTCCGCCAACGGTGTCCCAGTTGTCCGATGGCAAGTCGGTACCGACCAGGGCTGCGAGAGCATCGACTCCGAGACGAGCGTCGACGATGAAGTCGCCTTCCATCTCCTCAACCATCGGCTCCTCTTCGTCGTACTCATCGGCTATCTCACCGACGATCTCCTCGACGAGGTCCTCAATCGTCACGAGTCCGGCGGTTCCGCCGAACTCATCGACGACGATCGCCATGTGCAGTTGGTTGGCTTGCATCTCGCGCAGGAGCTCGGAGATCTGCTTTGTCTCTGGCACGAAATACGGTTCATGGCACACCTGGTCTGTGCGAAGCGGAGCCGCTTCCCTGTCGAACAACTCAAGCAGGTCGCGTGAATACAGGACTCCCACCACATGGTCCAGGCCGTCCCCGGTCACCGGTATCCGGGACCGACCGGACTCAAGGACGAGATCGACAGCATCGTCCGTTGAGGCTTCTCCGGGAATCGTGACCATGTCGGTTCGCGGCACCATGACCTCGCTGACGATCGTGTCGGTGAACTCGAGAACCGACAGGATCAACTCGCGTTCCTTCGCATCCGTCGCTTGTTGATCTTCGATCTCGTCGTCGTCGACATCAGCGATCAGATCCCCTGCGAATTCACCGAACCAGAACGCAAGCGTGAGTGCACCGGCAAGTCGGTACGCAAGCCCGCCGGGTCGCATCCTTCCGAGTCGACGAGGAAGGACATCCACGACGATGAGCAGTGCCGCGGCCATCCCGAGAAGAGCAAGGCCGAGCGCCCATCCACGCACGGTGTCGGTGATCGCCCATGTGAGTGGTATCACGGCAAGAACCGTCAGGAAGGTGATCGTGGTTCCGAGCGCCGGCTGAAGCTGGCTTCGGTTCTCAAGCAACGACGCAACCTTGTCGGCGCCCTTCCTGTCGGCCGCAACGGCTTTCAGTGCATCTGCCCGTGCGGTCCGTACGAGGCTCGCACCGCCCGCACGCAGAGTCGCGGCCAGCACCACGAACAGAAACGCGACCGTCAGCCCGGCGATGATCCCGGTATCAGACATCAGCGACGCACCATGTCGATGGTTGCGAGGTGCTCGGCCTCACGCTGTTCCATGCGCGCAGCGTCCTCATCAGTCTCGTGATCCCAGCCCAGGAGATGAAGGAGTCCGTGGCACACCATCAGGTGGAGTTCCGTCGAGAAATCGACGTTGAATTCATCTGCGTGTTCTTTGACGACATTGGTTGATATGAATATATCGCCAAGGTCAAGGGGAGGGCCACCAACTTGTCGTCTCGGCGGTGCATCGGGGGCTGCGTCCTCGATGGGAAACGAGAGCACATCGGTTGGGCCAGACCTGCCCATGTGTGCCTCGTTGAGCTCCGCCATCGCTTCATTTGACACGAAACGGATCGTCACCGAGCTGTCGGGATCGAGGCCTTCCGCATCAAGGACGGCCTGAGCGAAGTTTGCGAGGGGTGTTTCGTCCAACTCGGGACCACTGTCAACAACCGTGATCGTCATGTGGCTGGGACGTTATCCGTGGTCGGGAAGTCCGGATATTCCACCCGTACGTGGTAGTAGGCCGATAGAGCCGAAACGATCTCGGCCTTGATGACCGTCAACTCGCCGAAAGTCAAGGCACAATCATCGAACTGTCCGTCGTCAAGCTTCTCCGAGACAATGGAATCGACGAGTTTCGCGAGCCCGATCTCGGTTGGCTGCTCAGACTGTGCGTATGCGCGTGCGGCAGCTTCGGTTGCATCAGAGATCATGACAATCGCCATTTCACGCCTGGTCGGTTTCTCACCGCGGTGGCGGAATGCGTCGGGATCAACCTCGGGATCCTGTTTCAGGGCCTTGTGATAGAAGTACCGAATGAGACTCGTGCCATGATGCATACGGATTCCGTCAGCGACGTCATCGGGGATTCGATACTGCTTGGCAAGGTCGAGCCCGTCAGGAACGTGCTCACGGATGATGTTGACCGACTCGATGGGATTCATGTCGTCGTGCGGGTTGTAACCGAGCTGGTTCTCAACGAAGAACAGGGGATGTTCGGTCTTACCGAGGTCGTGGTAC
>QQUL01000340.1 GCA_008501565.1 Armatimonadota bacterium | reverse complement strand
GATACGTACTCCGGAGCGACAGTCCGACCAGGACAAGCACAATTGCCGTCCCGGTCGCTGCGACGGCGTCGAAATGACGTGGACGATTCTGCTGACCGATGATTGCACCGAGAACAACGCCGAAGAGCAGAATCGACCCGAGCCCGAGAACCTGAGCTATCCGAATTGGTGGTAGCAGGCTCAAGATCGGTAGCTGGTCACTCGACGGTGGCCATGGGAGGAGAACCCATGCGGAGAGGGCGCCAACAGCGATGGCGGAAGTGATGACGAACGGGCGCAGTTCGCGTGGCAATCGCGCCCGAATGCCCGCCGCGTAGACCAAGACGGCGACGGCAAACAGATTGAACCCAGTAGCAAGCTCCGACTGGTTCAGGCCGGTGACCTCAAGACCGTTTGCATTGTACGGACCCACGAAGCTGGCACTCAGGTAGTACGCCATCGACACGCCGCCCCCACCTGTACGCCGTTGACCGGGATACAGCGTGTCTGCAAGCGAGGCATACGCCTCGCTATTGGCGAGAAAGACACCGGCTGCGAGAGCGACACCAATCGCAAGGGTGACACCGACAACGATGATTCCGACTGCTCGTTCCTTTGCCCACATGAGGGAAATCGCCATCGGCACAACCACGACCAATCCGAGCGGGATTGACCATGGCGGATATCCGAGCGGCATCCGCGCGAGGAGCACACCGGCGCCGACAAGTGCCAGCACAGCGGACGGAACTCTCCAACGTGACGGAGGTCGGCGGAGCTGGTTGTAGGCGACCGTCATGAGCGCTGCGCATCCGGTTGCGAGGGCGATATTGAAGGGCGCAACAACCGACCACCACGACATCGTCGGTGAGAGGAGTGCCAGAGCGGTGGTCCCGATCGCAACCGATGGCTGCAATCCGAGGAATCGAAGGATGTAGGCGACGGACACAGCGGTAATCCAAAAGGGAAGCCACCATAGAAACGCGAACAGTTGAGCGTTGGGAAGGAAGGTTCCAAGCCGAGCGATCGTGGTGTCGAAGTACACGAACGGGGCGGCGAGCCCGTCTTGGAGACCAGTGAGGAGACCCGGGCCCGTGGTCAATGGAGTGACAAACGCGTCGTCCCCTGTTTCCATTATGCCGAGTCGCACCGGTGTGACACGGGCCCATTCGTCGGAACGGATGGGAAGGGGATCGCCCCAAAGCACGCCAGGATTTGAGCTCGGATCGAACCGAAGCGCTGAGATCCCGATTGACGAGGTCGTTATCCCGAGGAGAACCAACACCGCGAAAGTTGTACCAATCAACACATACCAACCGCGGGTAGCGTCTTCCCCAATCCATTCTGAGAACCTGTGTTGGGTCAACGTCTGGTTGCTTTCGTAGGTGTTCGGGCGGGAGTGCCGTCGGGCGTTCACACTAACGAGTCCACCGGATTCAGTCTGGGATCGCAGCATCGACAGGTTCCCATGCGGCGTTTCGCGATCTGAGTAAGGGGTCAAGGTTCAGGCCAATCGGCCGACATCCTCGTAGAGTCAATCCTGCAGAACTCAGGAGGAATGAGTGACGGACCTGTCGCAGAATCAGTCGCGGCATCGGCTTCTCGTGTTCATCGTGGCCTACGAAGCAGAATCGACGCTCAAGGACGTTCTGGACCGTATACCGAGCGATGTCCTTGACGACTTCGATGTGGAGATCCTGGTCGTTGATGATGCGTCAACGGATCGAACGACGGCGATCGGACATGAGTACGCTGCCGCGCATCCTGAACTTCCCCTCACCGTTCTCCGAAACGAGTACAACCAGGGATACGGTGGCAACCAAAAGGTCGGATATGCCTACGCGGCGGCGCACGGCTTCGATTTTGTAGCGTTGATCCACGGCGACGGTCAGTATGCGCCCGAAGAACTCGGGAACCTGCTCAAGCCCCTCGTTGACGATGAGGCCGATGCTGTCTTTGGCAGTCGGATGCTGACCAATGGCGGAGCCCTCAGGGGAGGGATGCCGCTGTACAAATATGTAGGCAATCGGATACTCACCACCGTTCAGAATTCGCTGCTTCGTCGGAACCTGTCCGAGTACCACAGTGGCTATCGGGTATATCGCGTGGCGACTCTTGAAGAGATCCACTACCGCCTCAACACCAATGACTTTCATTTCGATACCCAGATCATTCTTCAACTGATGAACAACGGTTCTCGAATCGTTGAAGTGCCGATTCCGACGTACTACGGAGATGAGATCTCCAGAGTCAATGGTCTCCGCTACGCGTGGGATGTCGTGAAGGACACCGCAGCGAACTTCTTCCACCGACTCGGTTTCTGGCAGCAACGTCGTTTCAGTCCAGCTGTTCGGAAGGCGTCCCCCTACCGTTCGAAGCTCGGTTTCACAAGTCCTCATTCATTGGCAATCGACCACGTTGACTCGGAGACGAAGGTCATAGACGTCGGCGCGGGATCCGGAGATATTGTCAACGCACTCGTCGCAAAGGGATGCCAGGTCACGGTGGTTGACATCGATGAACCCGAGTTCGACGTCCCTGATGTCGAGGTGATCATTCAGGATCTCAACGACCCGCTCCTATTCGACTCGGCGCAATACGACACCATTCTGATGCTGGATGTGATCGAGCACCTTGCAGATCCCGAGGATTTCTTGCATCGACTCCGGTCACAGCTCGGTCATCGACCGGTCAGGCTGGTCCTCTCAACCCCGAACATCGCATTTGTAGCGCAGCGGTTGACACTTCTCTTCGGTCAATTCAACTACGGAGAGTCGGGCATCCTCGACCGGACACATACCCGACTGTTCACATTCCGGACACTGCGTCACCTGCTCAGGGATGCCGGTTTCCAGATCGAATTCGTGAGGGGCGTGCCAGCACCCGTTCCCCTCGTGGTCGGTGGATCACTCGGTCGTGGATTTCTGCGTGTGAATTCCTTCCTCATTCGCCTGAGCAAGACACTGTTCTCATTCCAGATCTTTGTTGTCGCGCGGTCAACGCCGTCGGTGGACTTCCTCGTTGCTGATGCCGAAGCGACCCGGACGCCGCGTAAGCATTCATGAATACGTCAGAGCGCGGGCTTCTGGCGGTGATAGCAGCACTGCTGGTGGGCATGGCTTTGATTCCGCTGGGTGACCGTGTGCTGCATGTGGGTTTGGTGATTGTTGCAGCGGCGGTCGTTCTGTTTGCAGCAACCGCCTCATCGCGTGGCTTTGCGTTTCTTGCCTCCCAGAGGCTTGGCCTTCTCGTACCCGTTGTTCTTCTTCCTGCTGTTTTTCTTTTCGTCGCGGATCTGACGCAGCTGACACTTGGCGGTTCTTCGGTGGAGGCCGTGATCATTGTGGTGGCCACGGCAGCCGTTGCGGTCTCGGTCGTGTTGTTCGCGTTTTCTCGGGGTGGTCGCTGGGTCTGGATCACCTTCCTTTTGTCGTTTGCGGCCATTTTCACCGTGGTGATTGGCTCCACAACGGGCGGGAGTTTCGGAATGGACGTTGAGCAGTTCCAGTACGGCGCAGCGGATGCACTGTTGCGCGGAGACAACCCGTACGCCCTGACATTTGTCGACCTCTATACACCCGAAGTCAGCGAGCTGATCTATGGCGATGGGGTGTCGGTGGACGGAATCCTCCTAATTGGCTTCCCATATCCCCCGCTGAGTCTTCTGTTGATACTTCCGTTCAAGATGCTGTGGGACTTCCGGATGGCTCAAGCCCTCGCCATCTTGGCCGCTGCCCTGCTGATGTCGCGAATATCCATGAGCAGGGAAGCCCAGCTTGCCGCGATGGTGTTCCTCCTCGTCTCCCGACCTGCGACGATGGTGAAGTTCGGATGGACCGATTCGTTTGTCGTGCTGGTGATCGTCGTGATCGTGTATCTGGCGGTACGCGGCTCTCGCTTGGTTTCGGCGACGACCGGGCTTCTGTTTGCGATGAAGCAATACTCCGTGTTTCTCCTTGTGCCGTCGCTGCTGCTCATCCCGCGTCCATGGGATCGCAAGGCGGTACTCCGTCATCTTGGGACGGCCGCTGTGGTCTTTCTCGTCATCACCATGCCCTTTGTTCTCTGGGATTTTGGCGCGTTCTGGAGGTCGGTGGTCGAGCTGCAGTTCGTCCAACCCTTCCGACCCGATTCGATAGCGATACCGGCCCTTTTTCCCGAACTCTGGGAGTCGCTGCCGAAAGTGGTAACACTTGGAGTGCCGTTCCTTGCTGTGGCGCTGGTTTCAGTCCTGGTTGCGGTGCGGTCCCCAACCGGTGGACAGGGTTTTGCGCTCGGTACGGCGGCAGTTCTGATCGTCGCCTTCCTCATTTCCAAGCAGGCGTTCGGGAATTACTACTTTGTCGTGATTGGGGCTCTGTGTGCCGCCTCAGCAGCGGGAGCCCGAGGTGAACTGAAACCCGACACGGCAGGAGTCCCGGCCGAAACTGGTGCACAGTGACCTTTCCGGTGAGTCGATGATCAGCGACCGCGAATCAACCGATGCAGCATGAGCGCCGTGACGCCGTCAACGAGTAGACGGACGATCCTCGTTACCGGTGCCACGGGATACATCGGTTCGCACTTGGTTCGTTCACTCCACGAAGC
>QQUL01000181.1 GCA_008501565.1 Armatimonadota bacterium | reverse complement strand
GGCGTTGCCTGCGGAGAGGATTGCGATCGAGTTGTTGATGATGGTCGACGTCGGGTTGGTGGTTGGCGTGATCGCACCGATGACTCCGTAGGGCGCATACTCCGTGACCATCATGCCCTTGTCGCCCGTGACAACGGTTGGTTCGAGGTCTTCGGGGCCCGGTGTACGTTCGATCACAAGATGGTTCTTGAGCACCTTGTCGTCTGCACGGCCAAGGCCGGTTTCCTGCCTGGCCATGTAGGCGAGGCGTTCGTTGTTCTTGCGCATCGACGCACGGATCGCCTCGATGATCTGCTTGCGTGCATCAAGACCGGACGATTGGTACGTCCCGAAGGCGCGCTTTGCCGCACCAACTGCTTCATCGATGGTCGCAAACACACCGTCGCCAAGGCTCTCGGACGCGGCAGCGATCGCATCAGCTGCCAGGATTGCTGATCCTGCTTTACCCTCGATGTCACCGTGCGCAACGCGCTCTTTGACCCTCGAGATGATCGCTTGGATCTCGGCGTCGGTCAGGTTTGCCATGTCAGGTCAGCCGGTCACTTGACGTACATGGTGTCACCGTCGACATCCCACTGGTCGACGATCGCCATGATCACGGCGTCGCATGGCTTGTCCTTGGTCACAGCCGTTTGGCGAGCCGAGCTACCGCTGGCGTAGAGCACGACCTCGCCGACCCCGGCACCCACGCTGTCAACCGCAATCACGTATCCGCCCTTGGGCTCTCCGGTTTCGTCGAGTTGGCGGACAACCAGCATGGCAAGGCCATCAAGGAGTGGTTCCTTGCGCGACGCAACAAGCGTGCCTGTGACTCTTCCGAGATTCACACTGGCTCCCTTCGATTCACACGGTGTACCGAACCCGGATCAGCTGACAGCTTTTTCTGCCTCATCGGCCCTTCCGAGTGGCAGGACAAGGTCGAGGTTGACGTGTGGACGGGCAATGACATGGGTTGCGATCACTTCGCCAACCTTTTCTCCGCCCCGAACCCCGGCATCGACTGCCGCCTTCACCGCAGCAACATCGCCTCGGATGATGGCGGTCACATAGCCACCACCGGTCTCCTCGTAGCTGACGAGCTCAACCTTGGCCGCCTTGACCATGGCATCGGCTGCCTCAACCATCGCCGCGAAGCTGCGGCACTCGATCATTCCCAATGCATCGGACATGGATCCTCCTGTGGTTCCGTGTTCTGTGTGTTCTTACGTTGTTCTTCCATCAAGTCCCTCGAGTGACGCAACCGCTGCACGCCAGCCGACCTCGATGTCCTGCTCTTCGCCTCCGAGATAGATACGCCCAACAGCGCCGAACGCACGAACCTCAAGAACATTGATGTTCGCAGCTTTTTCCGCTTCGTTCGCTGCAAGAGCGGCATACGCCGCTGGCGCACACTCGAGAACGTACAGCGTCTGGCCCGGGATGATCATCTGGCCGTGCCGTGTCCGGTTGATCAGCTGGGCATGATGATCGTCGATCCGCCTGATGATCTGGCTTGTGTGGACAACGGGCTTGAGCCGATCGGTCTCGGTGAGCTCAAGCGATTCAAGGATCGCTTCTCCGGCCGCACGGGTCTCGGACTGGTCGGGAGAATGGACCTCGAGCAAGCCAAAGACTCGTTCGATGATCTGCATCCCCGGTTTGACACTTGTCGCCTTCAACGCGACGTCGGTGAGCCGGTTGATCTCGATTCCGGGTGCGACCTCCACGAACAGGACGGCCTCACCCGCAAGTGGCAGGAATCCCTGGGCGGTGGTGCCCAAGAACGCTGCGTACTGCGGCTGCAGACTGTCGAGGAACGCATACGACCGCAGCTCAATACCGCTCGCCATCACCATCTCCTTCGTTTCCGCCCACGATCTGAATTCCGGCCGAGGCGCCGATCCTGGTTGCACCGGCGGCGATCATGTCCTCGGCATCTTCGAGCGTTCTCACGCCGCCACTTGCTTTGACCCCCATGTTGGGTCCGACCGTCTCACGCATCAGTGCCACGTCGTACACGGTCGCCCCCGTCCCGGTGAACCCGGTGGAGGTCTTGACAAAGTCGGCTCGTGCCTTGCTGGCAAGGGCCGAGGCTACGACTTTCTCCTCGTCGCTGAGGAGTGATGTTTCGATGATGACCTTGGCGATTGCGCCGACTTCATGAGCGGCGTCGACGACCTTCTCGATATCGGCGAGCACAAGATCGGTGTCGCCGGACTTGAGTGCCCCGACGTTGATGACCATGTCGACCTCACGAGCCCCGTCACGAAGGGCACGCCGTGCCTCCATCGCCTTGATCTCGGGAGGTGTCGCACCGAGAGGGAATCCGATGACGGTGCAGACCTTCACGTCCGAGCCCCGCAGCCGTTCCGCAGCGCGTTTGACCCATGTTGGATTGATGCACACGGATGCGAAACCGTACTCCATCGCCTCGTCACACATCTTGTCGATTTCTGGCTGCGTGGCATCGGGACGAAGAAGGGTGTGATCAATGTACTTCGCAAGATCCAGCGGAACATCTTCGGCCTCGCCGTGGAACGAAACACGGTCGGCGCCGGTCTCGACCACCCTCCTGAGCTGCTCCGGGTTGGCACAGATGTCTGATCGTTCAGCGAGCGCGGTGAGAACCTCGCGCGTGACGATCTCGATCAGTTCATCTCTCGTCGTGTTCGTCATGAACCCTCCACCGACGACTTCTCGAGGTCGTCGATCTTCGCGACTCTACGGGCGTGCCTGCCTTCACCGTACGGAGTGGCAAGAAACTCTTGGGTTATCTGCCACGCAAGAGAGTCGCCGACCAGCCCCGCACCGAGCGTGAGGACGTTGGCGTGATTGTGCTCTCTGGCATTCCGTGCGGTGGACACGTCGTAGCACAGGGCCGCTCGCACCCCTCGGATCTTGTTCGCCGCCATCGATGAGCCGATGCCAGCGCCGTCGATGATGATGCCGACCTGACTCGCCTGCGAGGCGACCCTCTCCGCGACGGCCGCGGCAATGTCGGGATAATCGACGGCTTCGGTCGAGTTCGTTCCGCAGTCCTCAACCGAGAAGCCCTGTTCACGGAGTCGAAAGGCAAGCTTTTCCTTGAGGGCAAATCCGCCGTGGTCCCCACCAATCGCGATCGTGGTGATTCCTGAATTCGGGATCTTCGTGGCGTCAACGGGCGGAGGCGCACCGACTGGGGGCTCCGGCTTCGGTGCTCCATCAGCGAGGCAATCAACGATCTGGCTGACGATCGCGCGAACATCGGCCTCGATATTGGGATCTCGTGCGGTCACGGTCGGGCTGCCTCCTACCAACATCCTAGAGCCGGCCGCCTCTCCAAGCGCGACCCGTCGCCGATAGGATGACCCCAATATGGATGCAACAACGCGGTGGGAGACCGAGGCGATGCGGTCGTCTCCACAGAAGCGATCGAAACCGCCACGACCGACAGCCAAACGTGAGGCGTTCGAGCCCGGGTCCGGCACCTTCGTCACGCTCAAGGAAGCCGAGGAGGCGACCGGCATTCCAACGAACACACTGCGCAAATGGGTTCGCAAGGAGGCCATCACGTCATACCTCGAATCTGACGGCGAATTGACCCTCCGGATGGTTGAGCTGGACTCGGTGAAACACCGCGCCCAGGAACTCGGCCGACACCTGGCCGGGACGGATACGACGCAGTCGGATCAGGAGGAGCAGCGAGCAACCCCTGCCCCTTCTCCAGCGGAAACAGAAGAGTCCACGAGTGAGGGGAGCGTGCGAGCCAGCGAGCCCCCTCCCCCAGCTCAGCATGGTGACACCCCGGAGGGATCCATGCTCGTCCCCATCGATGCGTGGAACAAGATGCTCACCCAGCTCGGCAACCTCCACGAAGCCGGGCAGCAGCTTGCGGAGGCTCGCGAGCGTGCGGCGAAGGCCGAGACCGAGGCGGTGTTCCTCCGCGAACGACTCGCTGAGATCAGAAGTCAGACGTCAGACGTCAGTGAAGCAGCTCCGTCGCCCCTTGAGGGGGGACAGGTGAGCGAAGCGAGCCAGGGGGGTTTGCAAGCGGGCGAGACAGGTCTCCCCGCGGAAGACGCCAGCGCTGCCGACGAGGCTTCCGGCCCGGCGACAACCAGCTATTGGCGCTACCTCACCACGGGCTGGAGAAGCCGGAAGAAGCGGTAGCCGCCTTCGTTTCTGCATGCCGCAGGCCGTTCGGCCCCAAATTGAGGCACATGCATCACTGAGGTTGCTCCAACCCAGAGCTGTCAGCGGGAAGCCGTGAGCTGAAAGCCCCATGACTAGTCATCTCACCCATCATCAATTGGGCCTAGCACGTGGGTCACCCGACCTATAGGGTGCGGGCATGGTTAGGAAGACCTTGTTCGTGGTTGGACTCGTCGGGATGATCCTTACGGGGATCGCAGGGGCCGCTTTGGCGGCTCCGCCCGCGATGACGCTCTCGTCGTTCGAAGCCACCTCGACGGATGGGGTCATCGACGGTGGTGTACGCACCATCTCGGTGACCAACATCAATGAAGAAACACTCACAGCTCACACGGTGGACCTTGGGCAGGCCCCGTGCGACTGTGTGGTGACAACGGCGATCTCGGGAGCCGGCGCACTCGTCGAG
>QQUL01000006.1 GCA_008501565.1 Armatimonadota bacterium | reverse complement strand
CCAGCTCGCTGAGGATTCACTCCAGGACGCCTGCATTTCGGCTCTTTCAGCGTGGAAGAAGGGGATTCCGAACAAGCCGGCAGCTTGGCTCACGACCACCGCCCGCCGCAAGGCGATCGATCGGGTACGCCGCGCCAAGAACCTCCAACGGAAATACGAATCGATCGGCCACGATCTACGGGACCCGGATGACGAGCTGCCCATCGAGACTCTTGAGGACGACCGTCTGCGACTCATCTTCACCTGTTGTCATCCCGCGATCGCCCAGGATGCAAGCATCGCTCTCACCCTCCGCACCGTCGGTGGTCTTTCGACACCTGAGATTGCACGGGCGTTCCTCGTCAGCGAGGCGACGATGGCCCAACGGCTTGTTCGGGTCAAACGCAAGATCGCAGACGCCGGAATCCCCTATCGCATCCCAGACGAGGACGACCTCCCCGATCGGCTCCCCGCCGTGCTTGCGGTGATCTATCTGATCTTCAACGAGGGATATGCCGCATCCGCTGGGGACGAACATCTGCGGCGCTCTCTCACCGATGAAGCCATACGGCTCGCAACCATCGTCGACGCACTCCTTCCGAACGAACCCGAGGTGATGGGTCTGCTCTCCCTCATGGAGTTTCACGATGCCCGCGCCGTTACCCGGGTCGACGCTTCGGGCGTGCCAGTGCGGCTGCCGGACCAGGACCGCACCCAGTGGAATCGTGCACAGATCAACCGAGCTGCCGTCCGACTCAACCGGGCGGTCGCGATGGGATCACCGGGGCCCTATCAGGTACAGGCAGCCATCGCATCCCTCCACGCCCAAGCCGCCACTGCCGATGACACCGACTGGAAACAGATTGCCGGGCTCTACCGCACGCTCGGCACGTTCACGGATTCAAAGGTCGTCAAACTAAACCACGCGGTTGCCGTTGCGATGACCGGGGACCGCACCACCGCGCTGGCGATGATTCGCGACATCAACGGACTCGATGGGTACCCGTACCTTCACGCGGCTCGCGGTGCCCTCTTGAAGGAGGAGGAACGTATCGACGAAGCGAAGCAGGCGTACGCACAGGCGATCGACCTCACCGAAACGGAACCGGAGCGGCGGTTCCTCAATGAGCGGCTTGCAGAATTGTCGGAGGCCGACGAGTAGTTGAACCCGGCGGGCCTTGGGCGGGGTAGGATCCGAGTTGCCAGTTTCGACCGAGCCAGCGGTCGATTCGCAATCAAAGGATTCTTACCAATGATCATTTCAGACCTCGTGGCAGGACCACCGTTGGGTTGCCGCTCAGATATCCCACTGACCGAGGCCGCGGCAAAGATGATTGCCGAAGGTGTTGGTTCGTTGGCGGTCATTGACGGAGAACGGCTGATCGGCATCGTCACCGACCGTGACATCGTCCAATCCGTCGCCGACTCAACCGCTCTCGAACTGACCGTCGGCGATGTAATGACCACCGAACCCGACACGGTCGGTCCTGATCTCAAGATCAGCGATGCCGTGGACTGGCTCAACGCGACCGGATACCGACACCTGCCGGTCACCGATGGGAAACAGCTCGTGGGAATCGTGAGTGTCAAGGACCTGCTCTGGGCAATCAGCGAAGTCTGAGGTCCTAGGAGCAAGCCCCAAGAGGTACGGCAGCGTCATCGGACGCTGCGATCCGTGACCGCGAATATCTCGATCTCCGTACCCGGCTCGGGTGCTACCGGTCGGTACTTTGCACCCTTTGCGAGCAGCCGCACCGCATGCAGATGGATGCCTGCGATCACCTTCAAGGTCAGGAGCGGCTTCGTAAAGAACTGGCGCAGCAGTGACCTCGTTGTCAACTCGATCCGACTTCCTCGTTGCGATGCGGTAAGGAGTCGATCGCCTTCCTCGTCCAGGTAGGTGATCGTGATCGACAGCTCTTGATCGGGGGGACGGAGCACCACCTCGTATCGGCCAATCTGGTCAAAGAACGGCGAAACGTGGAGCGTCTTGTCAAAGCCGTGGCGCAGCGAGACACCCGCTTGGCCATCCGTGGCATCGAGCACGACGAGATGCGAATGCGAATGCCCAAACGTGTTGTGAATCTCATACAACACGGCTCGCAGCATCCCGGCGGGGTCGTGAATGAACCACACCGTGAGGGGGTTGAACGTGTACCCCAAGATGCGAGGGAACACCAGCAGTTCGATGCGCCCGTCCGGCTCGATGCCAGCATCGGCACCAATGGATTCAATCCACGATCGGAGAGCTGTGCCGTCGCGTGGTCCGTGGTCGGCGTCGTGGAACGAAACAAGATTCCACCTGTTGTGAGAGAGAATGGGGATCCGACGTGCGAGATCGTCAATCTCGTCAAGGTCGAGGAGAAGTGAGTAGACGGAATAGCGAAGTTTGTGCGTCGTCGGTTTGAACCTTCGATGACGAACAACCGACTCGTAGATCGCTGATCGTGTCATACGAGAACGGGGGCTAGCCGGGGCTTCGCATGGAGCGCTGCCAGGGATCTCGGGTCAACGTCGTCGTGCCATGGAACAGGAGACCCGAGAGCCGCTGCAACAGTGAGACCCGACTGGAGGGCATCCTCATGAAAGCCATGTCCGAGGTGGGCGCCAGCGAACCAAACTCGATCAATGCCCTGAATGGTCGGGATCTCGCGCTGGGCGATACCCGTAGCAAGATCAAATTGGGGATGCGCTGCGTTCCACCTGTCGATCACCTTGGTGGCGTCGATTGAATCACCCGGGTTGAGGGTGACGAACACATCGGCCCTTGTGTGCAAGGGTTGCAGCCGGTTCATCCAGTACGAGACGGAAACCGGACGCGTACCGTCATCGTCGGTTCGTTCGATGGCGTTCCATGCCGACCAGATTCGACGCCGACGCGGCATCGCCGCGGTGTCTGTGTGGAGAACAACCTCGTTGGCGTCATATCGAAATGCCGAGAGGATTCGGCGCTCTGCTTCAGAAGCTGCTTCGCCGAGGATACGAAGGCTCACATCGGCGTGCGTGGCGAGCACGACTTCGTCGTACAGGTCCGGTGCCCCTCCAGAGTCGAACACCTCGACGCCGAGTGCGGTTCGTCGAATTGAGTGAACCGGGCGCCGTGTGTGGACTCTCGTGATCTCCTTGATTGCCCGCTCGACGTAGTTGCGTGAGCCGCCGTCGATGGTTTTCCACTGAGGACGTCCCGCTATGCCGATGAGGCCGTGGTTGTCGAGAAACCGCAGGAACGAAGCTGCCGGAATGGCCCTTGAGTTGTTCCGGGTCCCGGACCACACCGCGGAGGCAAGGGGCATGAGATACCGATCCATGAACAAATCGGGATAGCCGCGCGACACGAGGTAGGCGTAGATGTCCATGTCATCGGGAACCAGTCCCGCCTGGAGCTGTTTGGCTTCTGAACGGAATCGCACGATGCCCCTCACCAACCTTCTGATGGAAGGGTCGACAACGGATCTGGCGTCCGTGAACAGGCCCGAGAGCCGTCCCGCGTACTCAAAGGATCCGTCTTCGAGAGAAACGGCAAACGACATGTCACTGTCCACCGTGGGAACCGCAAGCGTGCGCAACAGATTGGTGAGGTGGGGATAGTTGCGCTCGTTGTAGACGATGAACCCCGTATCAACAGATATCGGGGCAGCTCCGACCTCGACATCGAGGGTTCTGCTGTGACCCCCGGCGTTTGCCTCGGCTTCGATGAGCGTGACATCGTGGCGTGCGCTCAGTGCCCACGCGGCACCGATGCCGGCAACACCTGATCCGATCACGGCGATCTTCATGCCAATGTCCCTTTTGTTGGTCATTCAGCCTGTATACGGAGCAACCCCGATGCGCGGATGTCTGGGATTTGCATCATCCGAAGGAGCGGAACGCTCCGTACTGTCATTGCATGTCAGGAACAGACGCCTTCTTGGATCGAACACTGCTCGGCTTCACAAAGCTGGGGGTTTCGGCGCGCGGTCTCGACATGCACGAAAGATTTCCGGAAGTCGCCGGTAAGCACGTGTTGGTCACCGGAGCAACCGGAGGCATCGGACGCGCTGCCGTGCGGCGGCTGGCATCCAACGGTGCGACCGTTCACGCCGTTGGACGATCACCAGACAAACTTGCTGCCTTGGAAACGGACGCCGACGGCACCGTACAGACCTACTGCGCCGACCTTTCGAACATGGAGGCAATCCGGAATCTGACAACCGGGTTCGTCGCCGACGGCAACCGTCTTGATGGCATCGTCAACAACGTTGGCGTGATGAGCCCGGAGCGAATCGTGACACCCGAAGGGTTCGAGATTTCCTACGCGGTGAATCTGCTCGGTCAATACGTCCTGACCACGAACCTGATACCCAGCCTCACCGCTGGCGAGTCGCGAGTCGTCCTCGTCTCCTCCGGTGGGATGTACACCGAACCACTCACCGCCGCGAACATCCAAAGCACCCACGGCGAATATCGCGCCACCAAGGCCTATGCCAGAACGAAACGGGGACAGGTGGCACTTGCCTCTCACTGGGCACGCGGGCTCGCCACCATCGGCGTCCGGGTGAACTCGATGCATCCAGGCTGGGTCGATACCGACGGCGTTCGCGACTCCCTCCCGACATTCCGCAGAATCACCCGACCCCTGTTGCGCAACGCGGATCAGGGCGCTGACACAATTGTCTGGCTGATCGCCTCAGATGAAGCCACTGAACTCACCGGGCATTTCATCCACGATCGGATCCCCCGGCGTGTGCATCGGACAAAGCGAACCGTCGCGGAGGCTTCGACCGTCGACCAGTTCATCACAACCCTCAAGAAGGACGCGGCGCCCTACGTCGTGTCCCCCACCAAGAAACCCAAGGATGGACCAAGTGCCACTGATTGAAAGAACCATTGCCACCAGCCGACCCAGGAGTGACGTATTCGCCTACCTCGTGGACTTCGCCAACGCGGCCGAGTGGGATCCCGGGACAGCCGAGTCAATCCCACGCGACGCCAGCGGTCCCAAGGTCGGCCAGGTCTACGACCTGGCAATCACGTGGGGAAGCCGCAGGTTCCCGATGGTCTACGAAACAACCGAGCTCATACCCAACGAGCTCGTGAGATTTGTTGGTGACGGCTCGACGACCCGGGCCGTCGACACGCTTTCCTTTGAAGACCTTCCGAATGGGGGAACGAAGGTCCTCTACTCGGCCGACATCACTTTGAAGTGGCCTTATCGAATCACAGAGCCGTTCCTCAGCGGCAAATTCAAGCAGCTGGGCGACGAGGCAGAAGAATCCCTCACTCGGGTTCTCGGTTCGCTCTGATCGACAGATCACACAGATGATGTCATCCGCATGGTCGTGTGGTTCCGTAGTACGACGAGTCCGACCGTCGGATTTAGTACTAATAAGGAGTACCAATGCGGAATCGCATTCCACTTCTCGCAGTTGCTGCAGTGTTCGCCCTTGTTGTGGCGGCATGCTCAAGCAGCAGCGATGAAACAACGACCACCACAGCCCCATCCACCACAACGACAACCGAAGCGGCCGAAACGTCAGTCCTTGACCTGGCCATTGAGGCCGGGCAGTTCTCGACCCTGATTGCAGCCATTGACGCCGCCGGGCTTGCCGACACCCTTGAGGGCGAAGGACCTTTCACAGTTCTCGCCCCAACGGATGCGGCGTTCGCCGAGGCATTCGAAGCCTTGGGAATCGAAGCTTCGGATCTCCTTGCGGACACTGACACCCTCACCGCGATCCTGACGTATCACGTCATCGGCCAGTCTGCCGACAGCGAACTCGTCGCGACCCTTGACGGGCAGTCAGTGGAGACGCTCAATGGCCAATCAGTCGACGTGAGCGTTGTCGATGGTCAGATCATGGTGAATGAGGCAACGGTGGTATCAGCCGACCTCATGGCAGACAATGGCATCGTGCACGTCATCAACGGCGTTCTACTACCGCCGGACATTGCAGCGACGCTGGGAGCCGCGGCACCCGAACAGCCAGCTGAGCCGATGGAACCGACGATCGCCGAGACGGTCGTTGAGTTGGCATCGGCGAATCCGGCCGAATTCACGATCCTGCTCGCCGCACTCGAGGCCGCCGACCTTGTTGACGCCCTTGACAACCCGAACGATGAGCTCACGGTGTTCGCACCGACCGATGAAGCGTTCGGTGCTGCCCTCGAAGCCCTTGGCCTCACCGCTGAGGAGCTGTTGGCAAGCGACAACCTGGCAGCCATCCTCACCTATCACGTGACCGCCGAGGGCGTGCTCGATGCAGCCACAGTTGTAGCAGCAGCACCCGTAGCCGCTCTGTCGACGCTCAATCCAGATGCCACGCTGAGTGTTGACGTCATCGATGGATCGGTCGTCATCAACGACGGCGCTGACCCACTCGGTGGAGCGACGGTGGTCAAAGCCGATGTCTTTGCGAGCAACGGCGTCATCCATGTCATCGATACGGTCCTGGTGCCGTAGCACTCATATCCACGAATAGCACGACAACAGAAGGGACCGGCGCCGAGGGCGCCGGTCCCTTCTCTTTGCATTGATCTGGTGTCGGGTTGGGATGGCTACGTATCGAGGCGGAACTGCTCAAACACGGCGATCGCGTCGCGAGCCGTTCGAGCATACGCATCGGCTCCGGCATCTCGGGCATCCGCCTCCGACGTCCCGGCACCGCCAACGACCACCTTGGCATCACTGAGGTCTCGGACCGCGGCAATGGAGCGGGCGATCTCATCCTGTTGATGGGAAGTGGTGACGCTTATCCCGACCGCCAGTACATCGTCATAGGACGCGACGAGTCGGGCAAGGGATTCCGGGGGGAGGTTGACGCCGGCGTCAACGACATTGAACCCAGCGTCACGGAACAGATCAGCAGCGATCGATGATGGAGGTCCGTGCATCTCGGTCTGTGTCGATCCAAGCACCACGGTGCCCCTTCTGATCCCCCGTCGCGCCATTCGAGGCGCAAGACGCGCCACAAGGCGTGTCGCAACCTGGGAGGCGGCATGTTCGTCTTCTACGCCGATCTCACCCGCCTTCCATTTGTCTCCGACGTCTCGAAGTGCAGGGATGAGCAGTTGCTCGTAGGCGGCCACTGGAGTCATCCCAGAGGCAAGGGCAGCTTCAGCGACTGCCCACGCCCCAGGTGCATCTGCCTCAAGCATGCGGGACAGCATGCGTTCTTTCCAGCGAGCAGTGCCGCGCTGGGTTTCACTCGGTGGTGTCTCGGCAAATGCCGCCAGGTCCTCAGCACGCACCACCCAGCTTCGTCCCTGCTGGGTAGCTGGCAACATTCCGAGCCGCACGTATCGGTACGCCGTCATGTAGTGGACGTCGAGTTGCGCGGCGACATCTTTGAGACTCAGAAGCTCAGATTCTGATGAGTGATCGGCCATTTAGCACCAAACTCTACTTTCGTCCGTGACGCTCGCGCTTTCATGCGTGTCACTTGTTGTGGAAGTATGATATTCTAATTTAGTACTAAATAGGAGTTTCAACAATGACAACGTACGCACCACGACAAGAAACAACCACCAACCCCGATGTGGCGGGACTCGGCACCGACGACCAACGGCTCGCCAACGCCATCATCGAAGGGGACAAGCGTGCTCTTCATGACGCATACGCCCTCCATGCGAGCTATGTCCACGGCGTTGCCCTCGGCATCCTCAAAGACCCCCACCTCGCGTCCGATGTCACCCAAGAGGTGTTCGTCCGGCTCTGGCAGCGCGGCGAACGCTTCGACGCGAACCGGGGATCTCTCAGGTCGTACCTCCAGATAGACGGTCACGGCCGTGCGATCGACTTGCTGCGCTCCCGTCGCTCCTCTGCTTCCCGTGAACGCCTCGACTATCAGAAGATGAGTTCCACCCACACTGCAGGTACCGAAGAACTCGCCCTGACTTCCATTACGTCTGACCGGGTCCGAGACGCGATGCTCAACCTACCGAACGACCAACGAACCCCGATAGCCATGGCATTCTTCGATGGCAATTCATACAGAGATGTCGCGAACGTCCTTGGCCTTCCCGAGGGAACGATCAAGAGCCGTATTCGACTCGGCATGAAACGGCTGCAGCTCACCCTCGGCACAGAGGTTCTTTGAGAGTCACCTATCGCGAAGCGGGCATCATTCCGCTGGCTCTTCAAGGATTGCGGCGAAACGACGCAGGTTCGAGCGCCAGATGCGTGCAAGCACCGGCTTCGCGAGCACAGCGGTGACCGGTCCACCCAGATACCACGGGAACGTAAGGTTTTCCTTCCACGTGAATCGAGTACCTGCGCCGTGTGGCTCGAGTAGGAAGGCCCCGTTTCCCGAAACAAGACCTCGATGTGTGACGACGATGGAGTGTTCTGCGTTCCACTGCTCGACGACGATCACATCCATGGTGGTAAACGGCCCCACGCGTGTAGCGACGTTCATGACGGTTCCGACCCCCGAGGTTTGATCGCCCTCGAACACGATCGACTCGACATCCGCCATCCAGCCCGCGTGGTTCTCCAGCGTACTGACTTCGTCCCACACCTCACGAAGAGGTCGATCAATGTCTGTGGATACTTCGATGTGCGCCATGACCTCAACCATACGGGGCGACTCGCTCCAGCGGATGACGACGACACGCCGAGCAACCGGGATTCCGAGGTCGGGCTGCGAATCTCGGGATGTTCCAACAATCGGGGCATCCGGGATGGCGACCGCTCCGTAGTATCAGAGAAGATACAAGGAGTTCTGTCGATGGCTTCGCCGGTAACCGTTTCAGATCACGCATTCACCCGACTACGGCGATTCAACTTCGGGATGGGTGTGCTGCATGGAGCGCAGGCACTGCTCATTCTTGTCCTGGCGACGGATTTCGCGTTGCCGGTCACCGCGACGTTCCTTGAGGGGCCACCCGGCACCCCTCCATCGGAGCCATCGGTTCTCTTTGATGTGTCTCTCGCATGGGGAGTCACGGCGTTTCTGCTGCTTTCGGCGGTGTTCCACTTCATCGTCGCAGGCCCCGCAGCTCGAAGATATCGGGATCAATTGACACGCGGACAGAACCAGTTCCGGTGGATCGAATACGCCATCTCCTCGTCCGTGATGATCGTGCTGATAGCGATGCTGCCGGGTATCTCAGACGTCGTTGCGCTTCTCGCTCTCTTCGCAGTCAACGCTGGCATGATCTTCATGGGATCGGTTCAAGAGCGATACGAGGCACCCGGCGGATCTCTGTGGCCGTTCTGGATGGGAGTGCTCCTGGGCGTCGTCCCATGGCTTTCCATTGGCCTCTATCTGGTCTCACCGGGAAGCGACGCCCAGCCACCGGGCTTCGTGTATGCGATCTTCATTTCCCTGTTCGTGTTCTTCAACGCCTTCGCAATCACCCAGTTCCTTCAGTACAAGCAGGTCGGACGCTGGAAGGACTACCTCGTTGGCGAGCGGACCTACATCCTGTTGAGCCTTGTGGCGAAAACAGCTCTCGCATGGCAGGTCTTTGCCGGCACCCTGGTGCCGTGACCGCGAGCCGGTGGGTCGGGTCTATCGGAGGCGAGTGAACGAAGCGGCTTCTCCGCTGGCGATCGTGTCGGCTGCCTCTGCGATGATCCGGTTGGCTTCAGCGATGTAAGAGTTCGCCTCATCGACCTTGGCCTGGTATCCGGCGAGGTTTCCCCTCTTGAGCTCAACGTTGGCCTCGGTCAGTGCCTGCTCCGCGAGGGTGAGGAGTTCAGCAACACGTTCTTCGACGGTCCCTGAACCGTCGGGAAGGTCGCCGCCTTCCCCATTGTCAGGTTCCTCGCCGGCACCGAAGAGCTGGAACAGAACCTGGTCAAGGCTCTCACCGATCTCGATACGCGAATCGTACGAGGCGACGACCCGCTTGAACTGCGGGATCCCGCCTGCAGCGGTATCGGCAGCGAGATAGATCGGCTGGACATACAGCAACGAATCCTCGATCGGAACAACAAGCAGGTTGCCCTTGATCACATCGGATCCAATCTGCCCCAAGAGTGTGAACTCGGCCGACACGATCGGATCCTGGTCAATGAAGTCACCGACCTGGCCGGGGCCGTCAACCTGACGGTCAGATGGCATCGTATATTCGATGATCGTTCCGTATTCAGAAAGCGGGCCGCTCTTGGCCACCATGAACGCCGACATGTTCGGACGATCCGCCGGTGTGAACGGCTGCATCAGGAGGAACGACAGCTGATCCTCCTCGGGGAGTTCCATCAACAGGTAGTACGGAAGCATCGGGTCCGTCTGGAATACGCCACGCAAGTCGGGATACGGGGAGTTGGAGGGATCGCGGGCGATCTGCCACGGATCCTCAACCTTGAACAGCTCGACGGGATCGGTCATGTGATAGAGCGTGTAGACGTCGGTCTGGATGCGGAACAGGTCTTCGGGATACCGAAGATGCCCGACGAGCTCCTCAGGGAATTCACTGATGGGTTTGAAGAGGTTCGGGAAGATCCGCTCGTTCGATCGGATGATCGGGTCGTTGGGGTCGATCACATACATGTCAACGGTTCCGTCGTAGGCGTCAACGACGGCCTTGACCGAGTTGCGGATGTAGTTGAGTGATCTCGGCAGGTCCGCCCCGATGTTCAACCGGGTGGTGAGCGCCTGCTCCGAATAGGGGTATCGGTCCGACACCGTGTAGAGATCCATGATCCACTTGAGCCTCCCGTTGGTGACGACCATGTAGGGGTCGTTGTCCACGTAGAGGAATGGGGCAAGACGCTTGATTCTCGTCTTGATGTTCCGGGCGATCATCACTCGGCTCTCCGGATCCACCTGTCCCGAGATCAGCGTGTTGAGGTCGGCGAATCGGAGCGCCCATGCGGTGCGTTGGAGGAAGTTGCCAAGTGGCACACCGCCCGCGCCGTCATAGGAGTTGGTTTGCGCATCGCCACCGTCGCCCGGGTTCGGGATGTCGATCTCACCCTCCTTGGAGGCTGCGATCAGGAAGTCGTCCTCGGAATCGTCCGAGAAGTAGACGCGCGGTTGCGTCACGTCGAGGTTCGGTGAACCTGACGTGTTGATTGGGGGAATGTCCTGAAGGAAGAAGTCTGGCTTTCCATCGGGTGTGACGTTGTTTGCGGGACTGAGAACGACTCCCAGGCCGTGCGTGTACACGAGGCGTTCGTTGACCCATCCAGCACCCGGAATCTGGTCTTCGGCGAGGCCTCTCGTCGCCATCATGACCTGGGTGAGTTCGCCGTTGACCACGTACCGGTCCACGTCGACGTCCTTGAAGTCGTAGTAGGTCTTGATGTTCTGCAGCTCGGGATAGGTCTGTTGGAGAACTCCCGGGGCCCACAACCTGATGTTGTCGATGGTCGGGCGGTTGTCCTCGATGATCTCGGCGGTCAGGTTGGTTGATGCGGGGAACTCGATCGATTCGACCTGATCAAGCCCGTAGGCGAGACGGGTGAAGTCGAGATTGTGTTGGACGTACTCGGTCTCGCGCCCGATCTCGTTCGGTTCCACAGAAAAGCGCTGCACCATCGCGGGATAGATCCCGCCGACCCCGATGGACGTCACGAGCCAGATGGCGAAGGCAACGATCGGGAGTGACCATCCACGGAACCACACGTTCACCAGCAGGATGATCGCCGACACGATCGAGATGAAGATCAGCAGGTTCAGGGCCGGGATCTGTGCGTGGACATCCGTGTAGGACGCACCCAGGACCTGCCCTCGGCTCGAGTAGAGGAGCTCCCATTTGTCGAAAACGTAGCCGACGGCCTTGAGCAGTGCGATGAGCGCAAGGAGGATCGAGATGTGTGCCTTGACACCGCCCGACGTCCGCTCCCCCGGTGTCGCGATCTTGATGCTGCCATTGAGGTAGTGGGCAGCCACCACGACGAGGGTAACGACGATCAGCAGTTGGAAGGTCCACCCGAAGATGTCCCGATACAGCGGAAGACCGAAGATGTAGAGAGACAGGTCGTTGCCGTAGATCGGGTCGGTCACACCCCATGTGACGCCGTCACGCCAGAACAGCCAGTTCTGCCACCACGCAGCGGCACCCAGACCGAGGAGCAGACCGAAGAGGGCGGCAAAGGTCGTTCGTACGGCGAACGCTCGTGGCGCGATCCACTCGTGGTAGCGCTCGAGCAGCTCCTCGTCGGGACCGCCGACGGGAATGAAACTGTCGGCGGCGATGCGATCGACGACCCACAGGTTGACCCAGAACGCAATGATTGCAACGATCGTGGCGCCGACCACGAGCCACACCTTCGTGAAGGTGAGGGTCGACCAGACACCGGTCGCACCCAGTTCGGAATACCACAGATAGTCGGTCCACAGCGTGGCGAACCATCGCCCTCCCATGAGCAGAAGGAAGACGACGGAGAGCGCAATGATGAGGATGCGGCGCCAGCCTGAACTCTGGCGATATGCAATCGGTTCGCGGTTGATCACGAGGGCAAGTGTACGGTCGCCTCAGGCTTGAGGTATCGGCCGATTCGGACCGTACTTGGGACCGTACGGATCAGCCGATGGAGCGCAATCTTCGCTCGGCCTCGTCGGTTCTCCAGAGGCGGAACACCCTTGACGCCTGGGCTGCAACGGCTCGGTCACCCCTGCCGGCCGTCCGAGCCTCTTCAATGGCCGTCGTCACGGCGTCTTCGAGATCAGAGGCGAACGCACTCGCATCGGCCTTCCCGGATGTTGATCCGGCCGCTTCGGCAACGTCGACAAATGCCTCGTCAAAGCGGTCGGCGTACCCAGCAGGAGGCACCCAGGACGTGTCCGTGCGGAGGGCTTCAAGGGTTTCGTTCTGAAGCTCAACCAGAGCCTTCTTGATCTTCTTGAGTGCGGCATTGTGGCTGGACGGCATGGCGGCCACCTGCGGTGCAGGCTCCGGAGTTTCGGCGGCTTGGCTTTCGGCCACCGACTCCTCAGACTCGGTCTCTTCAGCCTCGGCGGAACCGCCTTCGTCTGAATTCTGACTTCTGACTTCTGATGTCTGACGTCTGACGTCCGTTTTCTCGCCCTCGTCTCTGAGTTTTGCGAAGAGTGAGCCGATGTCGTCGCTCGTGGCCTCTTTGGCCACCGGTGTGCTCGGCGGCTCTGGTTCGGGTTCTGGCTCGGGGACGACCGCTGGTTCTGGCGGGGAAATGACGGCAACGGTCTCGGGTTCCACCGGTTCGGGCGGGTTTGCTTCGGCTTCGGCCGCCGCTGTGCGCATCGCGGAGACTTCCGCCACGAGTTCGTCGGTGTCGACAGGCTTGAGCGTCACCGCCTTGGAAGGCGCGACGATCCTGACCGAACCGACGTCCATTCCGATGTGGTTCGGCTCGGGATCAAACTGCTCCGGCACTTCAGGTTCCTCGAGCTCCTGACGCCGGGAGTCGATCTCCTCCTCAAGATGTGAGATCGATGCACGGGTTGCTTCGAGCTCCATGAGAAGTTCGGATCGGCGATCCTCGAGTGCCCGGGCACGTTCCTGCGCAGCTTCTGCCTGCTTCTGGGCGGCAGCCAGCACGCCGTCACTTTCAGCCCGCGCCTCGGCGATGATCGATTCGCCCTCCTGGCGTGCCGCACGGAGCGCCTCTTCCTTATCCCGGCGGGCATCCGACGTCAGCCGGAGCGCGTCGCGCTCGGCTTCGGCTCGCATGAACATCGCGTCTTCCTGTGCCTGATCCATGATGGCCCTTGCGGCACCCACCGCAGAAGACAGCATCGATGTGCCCTCATTCCAAGCTGCGGCGCGCATCGACTGGCTCTGTTCGATCGCATCCTCAAGCATCGCTCCGGATTCGGATTCGGCCTTCTTCCGCCAGTCCTCGGCGTCCTTTGATGCTCGCTTCCGTAGCCCCTCCGCGGCGGCTCTGGCTGCTTCGAGGACGGCGCTGACCTCGCCCCCTATGCGGCCGAGTTCGTTCGCCAGAGCCTGGGGGTCATCGATGCCGATGGCGAGTGCAGACGCCTCAGCCTCACTCGCCGCCGCCTGGAGGTCGTCGAGGAGCGAGGACAGTTCCTCAATGTATGAATCGACCTGAGCGCGGTCATATCCACGTCGAACGACGTCGAATTGGCGCGCCCGCGCCTGGCTCGGGCTCACTTCATCCGCCATGGCTGGCAGGCTACCGGCTGACCCGCTGGTGTCCGCGGATTACAGCGTCTCGAGGAACTCAAGGGCGTCGTCGACCGTCTCCACCCGGACAACCGTGATGCGACCGGCAGCAGCGACAACGGCTTCGTCGTAGTTTCCGGCAGGGACAAGGACCGCGACCGCCCCCGCGTCGATGGCTCCGAACACCTTCTGGTGGATTCCACCGATGGCTCCCACGGTTTCGTCAAGATGGATCGAACCCGTTCCCGCAATCCGCTTTCCGTGCGTGAGCGGCTCAGGGGTCAGCTGATCCATGATCTGGAGTGTGAACATCAGGCCCGCTGAAGGTCCACCGATGTTCTGCGAATCGATCTGGACATCGACCGGGAACTCGACGATCGGTTCGTTGTTGTCGAGCAGCACACCCATCATCGGTTTCGGCGGGTCGTCAGTGTGGGGCCCGAGGATCAACTCGAAGTCGTCGACTTCGAACTCGTCGGTCTCGCCGTCTATCCGCTCGACGGTGACTCGAACAGGGTCCCCAACGCTCTTCGGGGCGAGGATGCTGAGGACGTCGGAACGGAAGGCGACTGTCTCACCGTCCATCTCGATGATGATGTCGTTGGGCTCCAGTACCCCGTCGGCAGCCGAATCGGGGATCGTGTCAATGACAAGTGCGCCCGTTCCAATCAGCGTGACTTCATAGCCAAGCTTCGTCAGGGCCACGTAGATCGCATCCTGCTTCGACTGGCTCATCAGTGCGAGACTCTCGCGCCGCAGCTGCTCCTCAGACACATCGGGTGGTCGGTATGCCTCCACCTTCGCCAGCTCGACCCGTTCGTCGAGCTGGGCCGCTGCCCACTCAAAGACGTTCGCCTCTTTGAGCGAAACCGTGAGGAAGAACAGTTCGCCGTTCTCCGAGATGTGCCCGCCATCCACCGTCACGAAGTCAGAGGTGTCGTAGACCGGGCCGGGACTGACCGCGTAATACGGCAGCGTGATCGTCAGAAGGATCGCGATCGCAATTCCGACGGCAACCAGAGACCCAGCGAGATAGAACGGCCACTTCGGATACTTGGCCGGTGGCCGCATCGACGGCGGAACCGTATCAAACGGATCTTGCAGCTCAGTGCCGTGGGTCGGAGAATCCATGGAGCGAGGTTACCGGTGCGTCACAATAGAGGGCAGCAGCGCCACCTCGGAACGGCCCGTCTCCTGGGCCATCGACTAGGCCATCCGTTGGGTTGACACCAGATCAGCGACGACCACGATACGGAAACGAGAGGATCCCATCGGATGGCATGCAAAGAGCGTCAACGTCGGGGAGCCCTGGTCGTAGGTGATCCACACATCGCTCGGTTCGACCACCATGGTCTCGCGCACCCGATACATGACATCGGCCCCAGCGGCATCAGTCATGTAGATGATGTCACCCGGAACCAGCTCGTCGATCTCACGGAACGGATGCGTCCATGTGGTTCGATGTCCACCGAGGACCACGTTGCCCGGTTCCCCGGGGAGCGCGGTTCCCGACCAGTGACCCACCCTCCGATTGAGCACCGAAACATCGACTCCCGCCAGGACAGGTTCGTCCATGTCAATCGATGGAGCCCGGATGTTGCTGAACTCCCAACCGGCCAACTGAGAACGGTGATTTGAGGGCTGACGCGCAGGGCCCGGTTCGTATCCGGCAGGGACTGAACCAGCCGAGGCAGGGCCCGCCACCACCACGATGACGACCGCGGCGAGCGTGAAACGAATAGAGTGGCGAATCAGTCTCATCTCTAACAATCGGCGCGAAGACGTCTGAGCTACACCCGAATCTACATCTACAGCGGAGGACCACATGCAGACCACCTACCCGTCGCGGACGATCGCACAGGTTGTGGTGCCCCGCTCGACCGTCAACACGATCGCTCTCATGGTCGGATTTGCGCTCCTCACAGCGCTGGCGGCACAGATCAAGTTTGCGGTGCCGGGAACACCCGTGCCGATCACCGGACAGACGTTCGTGGTCCTGCTTTCGGGTGCGGCCCTCGGATCGCGAATGGGTGCCGGATCCCAGGCGATCTACTGGGCGATGGGAGCGATCGGGCTTCCGTTCTACGCCGATGCGAGCGGAGGCTGGGAGGCCGCGACCGGGGCGACCGGTGGGTATCTGATCGGGTTCATCGTCGCTGCATGGGTGGTCGGTGCGCTCGCTGAGCGCGGCCAGGACCGAACCGTCGCCAGCGCTATCCCGGCATTCCTCGCTGGAAACGCCGTGATCTATCTGTTCGGGGTTCCGTGGTTGATGGCAAGCGTCGATTCGATCGACACCATGACCGGAGCATTAGCCGCGGGATTCACACCCTTCGTGATCGGCGACATCATCAAAGTCGTCCTCGCCGGCCTCCTCCTCCCCGCCGCATGGAAACTGGTCGACAAGACCCGGAGCAACGAAGGCCTCTAGCGCCGGTATTTGCTCGTCGTCTCTTCACACATTTCTTAGGTTTCTTTCATGTTGTCCTCATGGTGTGTCGTGATCGGATTGGCACGCTTGTGCCATGTTCAGAAAACCACCATCCATCACACCGGCGGGCCTGCTCGTCGGGTTGGCGGTCGTCGTCGCAACCGGATGCAGTCCATCGCCCGCGGCTGTCACGACGACGTCCACTGACAATCTCGTCCAACTAGGCATCCCGAACGCCGAACAACCCGTCGCTTCGGCACCGCCAACTCCCCAACAATCGGTTTCGTCAGTTGCCCCAGGGACTGCGGATCCCGGTAGTGGCTTGAACGAGACAACCACGACGACCGTAGATGCCCCCACCCCGGCCGACGAAGCAGCTCTCGCATCTGAGGACGGCGAACAGCCCGAACAGAGCACCGGCGCGGACGCGGAGCTCGATCTGTCGGATCTTGATGCGCTCCTGGCCGATCTCGACGATCTGCTCGGCGACATCGACGGCGAATTAAACGACCTCGAAGACAGTTTCGACAACGACGAAGGAGATGTCGAAGAATGAAACGAACACGCAAACTACTGGCCCTGGCTGCTGCCATTGCGATGCTGGGACTCCTGCCCCAGGTGGCACTTGCCCAAGACGCCCCCGATGGCGCCAACCCGACCGTCGAGGATCGTGAACATCCGCACGCGATCGAAAAGGCCAAGGAGCGGGCCGCTGTCGCGATCACACGAAGGCTCAAGGCACTGGACCGGATCGACGCGAGGGTGTCGGCGAGCAAGCACGTCACGGACTCACACAAGCGACAACTCGCCGGCGACTACGCCAGGGCCGAGGCTGGGCTCACGGCGCTTGGCCGACAGATCGAGGACGCCGAGACCTGGAAAGAGCTGAGGGAGCTCACCCCCCTGATCGCGACCGACTACCGGGTCTTCCTCGTGATACTCCCCAAGTCGCATGAGGTCATCGTCTCGGATCGGATGGCAGACGGTGTGGTTCGCCTCACCGGTGGCGCAGCAAAGGTCCTTGAGGCAATCGAACGCGCAGAGGACGCTGGCTTCGACATGACGGAGGCTCGCCGCTTCCTCGACGTCGCGAGGGATGAGATCGATGCGGTGAGCAACGGGGCGGTACCTGTGGCGGACCGGGTCATCGGCCTGTCCGCGGCGGACTGGGAGGAGCCTGCCAAGTCGATGCTCCAGGCCGGCAAGGCGGCGCTCGACCAGGGCAGACGCGACATCCGCGACGCTGTGGAAGCGCTCAAGAGTGCCTGCAGAGCGATCAAGGAAGCGATCGGAGACTGAGCGGAGATCGGACGTCGGACATCAGGCGTCAGACCTTGAGGGTCCGCTCCGATGCCACGGGGTGGGCCCTCTGGTTTGGCCGTCGCTAATCTCCCGGTCATGAGCGACCGCGTTGCTGAGATCACTACTGCCTTTGACAAGGATCCGTATGCAAGAGCGCAGGGGTATCGGCTCGGTGAGATCACCGATACGACCGTTTCTGTATCGATGGTGGTCAGGGAGGATCAGGTCAACTTTCTGGGCGGAACCCACGGCGGGGTCGTGTTCTCAATCGCCGACTGTGCGTTCTCCCTCGCTTCGAACGCATACCCCGAAGATGCGGTGGCAGTCGATACGCACCTCGCCATCACGTCAGGCACCACCGTTGGTGACACGCTCACCGCGGTTGCGACGGAAATGACTCGCAGCCGATCGCTTGCCACCTATCGCGTCGATGTCACCCGTGATGATGGACGAATCGCCGGGGTTTTCACCGGCACCGTCTTCATCAAACGCACCT
>QQUL01000011.1 GCA_008501565.1 Armatimonadota bacterium | reverse complement strand
AACTCGACGACTGGCGTGGGGCTGAGTGCGCCGGCTGTTGCAACAAGGACATGCATTGCCACGAGCATAGGTTCGATTTCAACATGGTGCATCAGGCACCGGCGGTGTCTGCCTCGTTCGCGACCTGGCGGAGCCGGGTGAGTTGGGAGGTGATCGAAGCTATCTCGGCGGCATACTCGTCGTCGATGGCCTTGTTGATGTTGTGACTGTAAGCGCTGGGGTCCTGGATGTAGGGCCCTGATCGGCGCTCGGCCCAGCTTTCACCGATCTTCAGGGATTCGATCTCAGAGAGTCTGTGTTCGAGTGCAGCAATCTGGGTCGCGATGGCCACGGGGTGTCGATTGCTTTCCATGTGGTGTTGCGCCTGGATCCGCAGAGCTTCGCGTTGTTCGACAAGGCTCGCGGTGCGGTGATCATCGGGTCCAAGGCTGCTGATTCTGTGGCTCAGGGCACGGATTTCAGCGAGAAGTTCGTCGATGGGGTCTGGCACGGGCACTGTCCGATGGTTGGCGTTCAGGGCCAACAGTAAACCCCTTGTAGCCGGGCGTGAAGCCAGTCTCGCGGAGCGTTGCCGCGAGTTCGTGGTCGTGGACGGATTCACCGTCGATCTCGAGGATGGTTGCCTTGCCGTGACGTTGAGCGAGAAGTCGGAGTGCTGTCGATGCCTCAGTGGGATCAGCAGTGAACACAAGTGTGCGCTTTCCGGCTGGATCCATCCACGCAAGGACCTGCCCGCCCCGCATTGCGACTCGAGCGCCGGCCTTTCGTGTCGGTCGCCCCGGACCGTCCGGCCATGCGACGATCGTTCCGTAGGCGTTTGCAGGGTCAGCAGCCGCCAAAATCACCAGGGAGTCCGTGTTGTGGGAGCGGAGTCGGTCGATTGCTCCCGGAAGGCCGAACTGTGCGCCGCCGAGACCCTCCACGAAGTAACCCCGCCTTGTCTGGCCGACATCTTCGAGCATCGACAGAACCGGGTAGAGCCGCGAGAACCCGCCCGCGATGCCCTCCGCCAACACGGCGTTTCGAACAACCACGCCGTACCGCTCAAGCAGTTGGTTCGTCGTGGCAACAGCGGATTCCTCTTCCGTGGGCTGGTCGGTGCGGAGGGTTGATGTCAGATACCACCGGCCGGCCGCATGTGTTGGCGTCCGGGTCGAAAGACGCCCCTTCCGGTTGGTGGTTCTTCGCTTCTTCGTGTACGCACGCAGAGGGGCAAACGAGTCGTTGGTCACCGTGCCCGCCCACACGAGGTCCCAGATTGCTTCGACAATGGAATCGGGATGACCACCTCCGCTCGAGGCGTAGATGTCAAGGAAGAAGGAGGCTCCGTGCTTGGCGAGGTGGGTGATGATGGCGTCGTGGACCTCGGTGAGATGATCATCGTCGGTTGAGGGCTGGTTGAGAGCCGCATACTCCGTACGCGGATAGATCGAGATCCGTCCATCGCGTGTTCCGATCGGCTCGCGTCCCACCCACACGACATCCCCCGAAGCGAGGGCTGCATCGAGTTCCCGCTCTGCATCAGCGACACGGGCCGCGAGGACATCGGACTCGAAGATGCTCGCCGGAACCGAAGCACCGGCGAGCTGGCGCACCACATCACCAAACGGCAGCTTGCGTGAACGGTCGATGCCGTGCCACACCGGAAGGAATGTCGCAAAGACTTGTGGTTCCACGGCCTCCACCTGTTGGCGTAGCACTGCGAGGGAACGGCGCCTGATCCGCTTCAGGACGTCGTGAGACACCCACTCGTGCTCCGTGCCACCCGGGCGGAATGCTCCGGCGGCGACTTTGCCTCCGCTGTGGAGCCGTTCCAGGACCTCTTTCGTCGGGGCCTGGGGCAGGCCTAGTGCGGCGGCTGCGTCGGCGGTCGTAAAGGGCCCGTGGGTCCGTGCGTACCGGCTGACGATGTCACCGAGCGGATCCGCAACGGATTCGAGGAAGTCGCTTGCCACTCCCGGTGGTGGTTGGATGCCGACAGCGTCTCGCAGCCTTGCAAGATCCTCAACAGCGACGAATCGGACTTCGTCCCCCATCTTCGGTGTGAACACCCTGCCGGTTCGCACGAGCTCGTTGGATGCATGCTCGGCCTTCCCGGGATCGATGAACCGCATGGCGATCTCGGCCTTTGTCAGTGGACCGACGGTTCGCAGCAGGTCGTGGAGGGAATCGACTGTTGCGATCTTTCGATCCTCGGACAGATGCTGAAGATCGGCCTCGACGGCCTCGATGACATCTGCGTCCAGGAGATCCCGGAACTCCGGTTCACCGAGCAGATCGGCAAGAAGGCCCCGGTCGAGTGAGAGCGCCGCGGCTCGGCGTTCGGCGAGAGGAGCGTCGTATTCGTACATGAACGACGCGATGAAGTCGAACATGAGCGATGTCGCGAACGGTGAAGGTGAATCGACGTCAACCTCGACGATTCGGGTTGTGCGGCGCTGGATGTCCGTCAGAACCTCGGTCAACGCCGGAAGGTCAAAATGGTCCTGGAGCACTTCGCGGTACGTTTCGAGCACCACGGGAAACGATCCGAAGTCCTTGGTTGCTTCAAGGAGGTTGGCGGCTTTACGGCGTTGCAACCAAAGTGGCGTCCTCGTACCGGGCCGTCTCCTCGGAAGGAGCAGAGCTCGGGCCGCGGATTCCCGGAACCTACTCGTGAAAAGGGCCGAGTCCACAACCTCCGACATAAGGATGTCCTCAAGGTCCGTCGGATCCAGAAACACCAACGTCGCATCCGGTGGGTCGTCAATGTCGGGAAAGCGGAACATGATTCCGTCGTCGGACCAGATGACATCGACACCCGAACCGGCCTCTTCTCGCATCCGTTTGCGCACGGCGAGTGCCCACGGTGCGTGAATACGGGCACCGAACGGGGTCAGGACAACGAGGCGCCAGTCACCGATCTCGTCCCGGAACCTCTCAACGACAATCGTCCTGTCCGTCGGGAGTGCGCCCGTTGCGTCGAGTTCATCCGCTATGAAGCCGACGAGGTTGTCTGCCGCCCACGGATCGAGTCGGTAATCGTCGGTGAGAAGTTGGATTGCGTCCTCGCGGTCAAGCCCGCCGACCGTTCGGGTGAATGCGCCGACGGCTCGTCCGAGAGCCAGGGGTCTTCCCGGGCCGTCCCCGTGCCAGAACGGCATCGATGCTGATGCCGAAGAGGCGGCAGGGGTCACGATCACCCGGTCGTGGGTGATCTCGTCGATCCGCCACGATGTCGAGCCGAGCACGAACACATCCCCCGGGCGCGACTCATAGACCATTTCTTCATCAAGCTCCCCGACACGACCACCGTCTGGCAGGTTCACGGTGTACAGACCACGATCCGGAATCGTTCCCGCGTTGACGACGGCGAGGAGCTTTGCGTTTGATCGCCCGCTTATGGCCCCGCTGTTGCGGTCCCACACGATGCGTGGCCGCAACTCGGCGAAATCGTCGGACGGGTAGCGCCCCGAGAGCATGTCGAGAACGGCGTCGAACACATCGCGAGTCAGCATCCGGTAGGGCGATGCTCCCCGCACGAGATCGAAGAGATCGTCGACTTCGAGATCCTCCACCGATGCCATGGCGACAATGTGCTGTGCGAGAACGTCGAGAGGATTCTGTGGGACGGCGGTGGGTTCGATGTCGCCTGCGTACATGCGCTCCACAACGACAGCGGCCTCAAGGAGGTCACCACGGTGCTTCGGAAAGACCTTCGCAACGGAGGGTGCACCAACCTGATGACCTGCCCTGCCAACGCGTTGGAGTCCGCTCGCAACCGACCCGGGCGACTCGACCAACACCACAAGATCGACTGCCGCCATGTCGATACCCAGCTCAAGGGTCGATGTTGCAACGACACCCTTGAGCGTGCCCCGTTTGAGTCGATCCTCGATATCGAGTCGTTTCTCGCGTGACACGGACCCATGATGAGCTTGAACCACCTCGGCATCAGCGAGTCGATTGATCTCTGCCGCGGTCCGTTCCGCCAATGAGCGGGAGTTGACGAAGAAGATGGTCGAGTGATGGGATTCGAGGAGAGTCAACAAGCGGGGATACATCGCAGGCCATATGGAGCGCCGCCGCGGATCGTCCTGGTTCGGTGCGTCCACATCGGGCCGCGTCATGTCTGATACCGGAACGATGATCTCGACTTCAAGCTTCCTGTCGGCGGGGGCATCGACGATCGTCACCGGTCTCGCAAACCACTCACTGGCCCTCGCGGTGCTGTCCTGCAGCGTGCCGCCGACGAGGAACTCCCCGATGGTGTCGAGCGGTCGCTGCGTGGCTGACAACCCAATGCGCTGAGGATGACCACCGGTGAGCCGATCAAGGCGTTCGAGGCTGAGCGTCAAATGCGTGCCGCGCTTGGTTCCGGCGATTGCGTGGATCTCGTCGATGATCACCGTCTCGACGGATCCGAGAATCTCGCGTGCCCGGGATGTGAGCATCAGAAAGAGAGTCTCAGGCGTCGTGATCAGAATGTCGGGAGGGTGCCGCAGCATCGCCTGGCGCTCCGACTGGGGCGTATCACCGGTACGCATGCCAACCGAGATCGCAGGCGGCTCCACACCGAGGCGAATGGATTCGGAGGCGATGCCG
>QQUL01000300.1 GCA_008501565.1 Armatimonadota bacterium | reverse complement strand
CCTTCACCCGGTCGTCGAGAAGGGCCTCCAGTGTGCTGGTGTCGACGCAGAATTCATCGTCGAGCTCGAGGTAGACGAGTTCGGCACCGGTGTACTTTGCGATCAGCTGCCACGGAACGATGTTTGCGTGATGCTCCATGATGGTGACGATGATCTTGTCGCCAGCGGAGAGGTTGTTGAGCCCCCAGCCGTATGCGATGAAGTTCAAACTGGTGGTTGTGCCACGGGTGAACACGAGCTGACCGGGCGAAGCGCCAATGAACGACGCAACCTTGCCCCGGGCAGCCTCGTAGAGCTCGGTCGCTTCCGCTGCGAGGGTGTGTGCGCCGCGGTGGACGTTGGCGTTGGAGCGCTCGTAGTACGAGTCCATTGCGTCAAGCACGGCTCGGGGTTTCTGCGTTGTCGCTGCCGAGTCGAGATAGACGAGAGGTTTCCCGTTGATTTCGCGGCTGAGGATGGGGAAGTCAGACCTGAGAGCGGACAGGTCGCTCACACGACGCCGACCTCGGGGCGGAAGGCGTCATAGCCAGCTTCTTCGATGGTGTCGGCGAGGGCGGCATCACCGGATTTCACGATCCGTCCGTCGACGAACACGTGGACGACGTCTGGCGTGATGTAGTCGAGCATCCGCTGATAGTGCGTGATGATGAGGAAGCCCCGGGTGTCGGTCCTGAGTCGCTCGACACCTTCAGCCACCGTCTTGAGGGCATCGATGTCGAGGCCGCTGTCGGTTTCATCGAGGACGGCAAAGTCGGGTTCGAGTACCGCCATCTGGAGTACTTCATTGCGCTTGCGTTCGCCACCGGAGAATCCTTCATTGAGGTAGCGGTCCGCAAACGATGGGTCCATCTCGAGCTCCCGCATCGCATCCATGACCTTGAGTCTCAGCTCCAACACGGTGAAATCGGTGCCGGTCTTGTTTGAGAGTGCGGTGCGAAGGAAGTTGACGACGCTGACGCCCGGGATCTCCTCGGGGTACTGGAACCCAAGGAACATGCCTGCCTGGCCACGCTTTTCGGGAGCCCATTCGGTGACATCCTCGCCCTTGTAGGTGATGGTTCCTTGAGTGATCTCATATGCCGGATGGCCAAGGAGGATGTTGGCGAGCGTGGATTTTCCGGAACCGTTGGGACCCATGATTGCGTGGGTTTCACCCTCGTTGATGGTGATGTCAACGCCCTTGAGGATGGGGGTCCCTTCGACGGATGCGTGCAGGTTCTTGATCTGAAGGAGTGGAGTAGATGCCATGGAGCGAGGATACCCGTGCCATTGTTGCAATCCTGCCGTTTCCAATACGACGGTAGGGGAAAAGAAGCTATCGGCTCACAGCCATCACTTCAGAGCACTGAAGATGCGGTCCATGCGGTTGAGATCGACGTCATCGAGCGGGGTGTACTCCTGTACGTAGTAGCGGCCGACGCCCCAGGAGGCCATCTGGTCGATGGCTTGACGGGCGCGTTCCGGCGGTCCGTGTGGCACGCACCTCTCGTCGAGAAAGGCGCTGTATTCGTCCGCCGTCATGTCGCGCCGTGCGCCACGTGTGACCAACGCCTCTGCATGCTCGGATTCCGATTCGTAGACCAGAGCCGGTCCCGAAAAGGAGATGAGGATGTCGTCTGGGTTGCGGCCGGCCCCAGTCGCTGCCGACCGCAGGGTGCGGCGTCTGGCGTCGAATGATTGTCGGTCGGTGACGAAGGAGTTGTATTCGTGTGCATAGGTGCCGGCCAGTGTCGGGGTCTTGCGCGGGCCGGATCCTCCGATCACGATCTGGAGTCCTTGGGACGCCGAAGGTGCCACTGTGTCGCTCTTCAGCGAGTAGTAGGTGCCGTCGACGCTGCCGCCGCCTGAGAACATCGTGGTGATCACTTCGAGTGATTCCTCGAGGCGATCGAACCGCTCGGCGAGCGGAGGAAGATCCATGCCGAAGGCGTCGTGCTCAGATTCCATCCAACCGGTCCCGACCCCGAGTGTGAACCGTCCTCCCGACATTTCATCGATGGTGGTCGCCGACTTCGCCATGACCGCAGGGTGACGGAAACTGATCGGTGATACGAGCGACACCAGCCGAATCGTCGACGTCTCCCTCGCGAGCCCTCCGAACGATGTGAGCGCATCGGTTGCGTGAGCGGACTCTTCCCCATTGAGGTAGTGGTCGGAACGGGCGAATGCATCGAGTCCGGCAGTTTCGGCCCATTGGGCGAGTTGGAGGAGGCGGTCGTACGAGCCGCCACATTGGGGTTCAACGAACAGTCCGAGCTCCATGTCGTCTCTCCTCACCATCCGCGTGCGATCCACGCGTCGAGTTGGTCGCGTTCCTTGCCGATTGTTGTCGAATCGCCATGGCCGGGGAGCACGACTGTTTCGTCCGGCAGGGTGAAGAGGTGTGATCGGATCGACTCGATGATGGTCGGGAACGAGCTGTGATCGAATCGTGTCGCCCCCGGTCCCCCCGGAAACAGTGTGTCGCCGGTAAGGACGACGCCGTCGAGGATGACACAGACGGAACCCGGCGTATGGCCCGGTGTGTGGACAACGGTTGCGTCCACTTCGCCGATTGACAGGGGGCCCGGGTCGAGTGCCTCGAACGCCTTGCCCGCGATGTCCCGATCCAGAGGGTGGAGGAGCGTGGGTGCGCCGAACTGCTGGGACGCGTCGTCGGCGGCCTGGTGGTGATCCCAATGGCCATGGGTGGTGACGATGGACTTCACCGTGGAGTCACCGACGAGTTGGGTCAGCTGATCGATGTCGTCGGCGGCATCGACAAGGACCGACATGCCGGTCCGCTTGCATCGGATGAGGTAGGCGTTGTTGTCAATCGGGCCGACCACGACCCGCGAAACGCTGAACCGGTCTCCCTGGTAGCAATCCTGGACGCCGGACTGGGTGTTACCCAAGGCTGCGCAGTATCCCGTCGAGTTGTTCGGTCGTCAATTCACCAGCGGTTCTGAGTGCAACGGTTCCGTCGGAGTTGACGAAGACCCAGTACGGGAAGCCACCCGAACCGTAGGCAGATAGCACGGAGTTTTCCTTGTCGTCCCGAATGACCGGAACCGTCCAACCCTCTCGGTCGAGCCAGTCAGAGGGCGGGTAGTTTCCCTGTGCCGAGTTCATCGAAGTGGCGACCGAGTACATGTCCACGGTGTCGACACCCCCGGTTTGGTTGAGGTATGCCTGGACGCGAGGAACCTCGGCCTGGCAGTGCGAACACCAGTGAGCGAGAAGCACAATCGCTTTTGCACGACCGTCGCCGCGATCGATCGTGACGGTGTTCCCGTCGAAGTTCTGACCTGTGACGTTCGGTATGGCGAGTCCGTTGGCCGTTTCATCGATCGGATTCTGCGGAGGCATCAGGGGAAGGCCAGCGCCTTCGATCTGTGGATCCCCGAACTCGGCCCCGACCTCGTTGGTGCCCAACACCACTGCGAGGACGAGCAGCAGCACGATGCCGCCACCGACAAGGCCGATGATCAGACCCGTCTTGCTTTTCGGTGCTGCTGCTTGCTTTGTGGTCATGGTGTTCCTATGTAGTCGTATCGGCGTCCACCGATGTGGGATCTGTTGATATGGGATCTGTCGATGTGGGGTCCAACGGTGTCGATGCGTTGATGCGGTCCGCCCACAGCAGGGTAAGGATAAGTAGGAAGGCACTCAACGACATGTACGGGATCGTCACGAAGCCGAACTCCTTGATGTAGTAGCCGCTGCAGAGCGGCCCAGTGGCAGAGCACGCACCGGAGTCGAGGTCGGGGAACGCCTGGATGAATCGGTGGTACGCAGCGATTCCAAGCCCGATGGTGGCAATCGTTGCTGCATACAGCCCGGCCATCGAATCCTTCCGGTATGCAGCCATGAGCAGGATGACGGCTAGGGGGTACATCGCGATTCTCTGGAACCAGCAGTACCGGCAGGGAATCAGATGGGCAATCTCTGACAGGTAGAGGCTGCCGAGGGTGGCTGCCAAAGCAACGAGCCCCGCAAGCCACAGCGTTGAGCCTCGTAGGAATTCGAACGGGTTCCGGTTCTGAATGCGACCCATCACGCCCATGACGATGAGGACAATCGTCGCAATGTTCGCGGCAACCGCCGCAAGGGCGAAGAATGTTGCCATGGTGCTGAAATCCACGCAGAAATCCTTGTTGGTCGATCTAGTGGTTGGTTACTGGAAGCGAAACTACCAGCGGTTCGACGATAGCTACCCGATGCCCGGGACACCAGTGACACATCACTAGCCTTCACATCATGAGTGGCCCCCTGTTCTTTGCTGTCTTGATGGTGGTTGTGCTTGCCTTCGGCGTCGCCATGTTCTGGCAGGAGTCGAAACGCATGCAGCAGTCCGCGACGATCTATGGCGTTGAGGACTCGATCGAATTCGTCTGGGACGCCCTTGGCGAGGACAACCTTGGACTCACGAAGTCAGACGTGCGTCGCATCCTCGAGTGGGAAATGCACTATCTCCAGCAACCCCACTTGTGGGAAAGGGAAGGGACGGCGGTTGTCGGGGGAGAGGCATCGGCGGCATACATCCAGGAACAGGCCCTCGCCACGGGTCACCCGTATGAGCCGGAACAGATCTATGCGGTTCTC
>QQUL01000229.1 GCA_008501565.1 Armatimonadota bacterium | reverse complement strand
CCGATCGCGGGAATGCTGTTTGCCATGGAAGTGATCCTCGGTTCGTTTGCGATCCGGCATCTCAACGCAGTCGTGATCGCGTCAGTCGGTGCCGCGGTGACAAGCCATCTTCTTCTGGGTGAAGAACTCTTCCTCACCTCACCTCCCCACACCCTCGGTTCCTTTGCAGAGCTGTTCCTCTATGTTCTTCTGGCGGTCGTAGCGGTCGCCTTCGGACTCCTGTACCTGCGAGTCCTTGACGGAACGGCGAAGCTCAAGATGCCCATGCGGTTTCCGCGCTGGACAACACCCATCGTCGCCGGAATCATCGTCGCGGCCATCGGTGTCTTCTGGCCAGAATCCCTCGGCACGGGCCGAGAGTTCCTTTCGGGGATACTCGCCCTTGACAGCGTGGACCAGGTGTCCCTCGGGGCGATCACGTTGCTTGTCATCGCAGTCGCCAAGATCGTGACGTCCGCGCTCACCCGCTCGGGCGGCGGCTCGGCGGGATCGTTCATGCCGAGCCTCGTCATCGGGGGCTCGGTCGGAGCAGGCTTCGCGCTACTCATCGCACCGTTGTGGAGCATGAGCGATCTGAGTCCCGGAGCCTTCGCCATCGTCGGAATGGCGTGCGCTCTGGCAACGATCGCTCGTGCGCCCATGACATCGGTCATCATTGTCTTTGAGCTCACGGGCAACTACGAACTCGTACTTCCCCTGATGCTTGGTGCCGCCCTTGCCACGTATGCGAGTGATCGCTTTCACCCAGATTCCGCATACACCCTCCCTCTGAGACGTCGAGGCATTTCCCTTCCAAGGAACGAGGACATCGATCTGCTTGACACCGTTGAGGTCAGGTCCGTGATGCAGGAAACGGGCGAGGTGCTGCGGCCGTGGAACACACTTGCCGAGGCGGCAGAATATTTCGACATGTCGTCTCACCACGGAGCGCCTGTACTCAACGATCAGGAGCAGCTGGTCGGCATGCTGACCCTTTCCGATATCGCGGACGCTGGCGGTCCGAGCCAGACACTCACCGTCGCCGCCGCCATGTCCCCCGATGTGATCACCGTCATACCCGATGCGACTGTGTCAGAAGCCCTGTCCCGGATGGCATCATTGCGGGTCGGCAGACTGCCAGTAGTTTCCGCCGTCGATCAGCGCGACGTCGTTGGTATGTTCAGGCGTGAATCGGTCGTCAAGGCATACGACTCAGCGCTTTCCATGTCTACGGGACGCGAGCTGTACCGCGAACGCAATCGGATACGGACCCAACCAGGAGCCGATTTCTTCGAGGTGGTGGTACCAGCCAAGTCGGTGGTTGCCAACAGCCTGGTTGCTGACATCGCATGGCCACCCGACAGCGTCCTTGTGTCGATCCGGCGTGGATCGTCGGTCATGGTGCCTCACGGAAGGACGACAATCCGGGCGGGAGACGCGATCACAGGATTCGGCAGCCCCAAGGCGTATGAGCACCTCGCCAACCTTGTTGTCACCAAACCGCGGTCCTCCGACATCGACGACACGATCGCTTGATGCTTCCACACATCGCAGATCGCCGGTACCTTCTCCATTGATGTCTCCAGCAACCCACGACATTGTGCCCGTCATTCTCTCGGGTGGAATCGGAGCACGCCTATGGCCAGCTTCGCGCCGAACACTCCCCAAGCAGCTTCTCCCACTCGTTGAGGATCGTTCCATGATCCGTGCAACGTTCGAAAGGGCTCAACAGATCGACGGCGCTACAACACCGATCATCGTGACCAATGCGGACCACGCCGATCCCATCGAAGCGGATCTCGGCGCTTCGCACGGTGCAACCCTCATCATCGAACCGGTGGGTCGGAACACGGCGCCTGCTGTCGCAGTTGCAGCCCATGAAGCAATACGAAACGGATCTGACCCCCTCCTCCTCATCCTCCCTTCTGATCATGTGATCACCGACGAAGCGGCATTCGTCGAAGCGGTTGCCGTGGCAGCCGGGCAGGCAGCGAAAGGACACCTGGTCACATTCGGAATCACTCCCGACCGAGCCGAGACGGGATACGGGTACATCTCCGTTGGAGAGGCCCTGGCACCATCAGTCCACCGCGTCATCGAGTTCAGAGAAAAGCCGGATGCGGAAACTGCAGCCGAGTATGTGGCGTCAGGAACCTACCTGTGGAATTCCGGCATGTTTCTTTTCAGAGCGTCGACCTTCCTCACCGAACTCCGGAAGCTGGCAGCCGACATTGCCGAAGGAGCGGACCGTGCATGGACAGAATCGTCCCGTACCGACAACCGAATCATGCTCGGGCATGAAGCCTTCTCGGCGGTGCGAGGGGAATCAATCGACTACGCCGTGATGGAGCGAACCTCCAGCGCAGCAGTTGTTCCCACCAATCCTGGCTGGAGCGATGTCGGGTCATGGGCATCGCTGTGGGAAATCGCTGCCAAGGACGACGATGGCAATGTCCTCGTCGGCGATGTCCTCGGCGTGGATGTCAGCGGCTCATACATCTCCGCCAATGGCCGACTCGTCGCCGTGGTCGGGGTCGACGACATCATCGTGGTCGATACCCCGGATGCCCTCCTCGTCGTGTCCAAACATCGAGCCCAGGATGTCAAGCAGGTTGTCGACCGGCTCGCTGCGGACGACAGACCCGAACTGGAAGCCCCCAAATAGGATCATGCGTGGGAACACCGTCGCACCCCGCCTTGGCTCCGTGTCAGGCAAATAGCGGTTTGGTAGCGGTGAAAATGCGACGATATCAGGCACAAGCAGCAGACTCTCGGGAAGGGTGAGTGAGGGAAATGGTCCCGGTATTGATTGGCGCAGTAGTTGTGGGGTTCGTCACCTGGGCAATCATGCTGTCTCGTCAACAGTCGCAGCGGAAGAAGGAAGCCATCGCGTCCTTGCAAGAGGAGAAGGAAAGCCTCCGCGCATTCAGTATCCACGCGCTCGTGGAGGAAGAGGTTGCAGATCTCAAACTCTTAGAGATCGACGGAGCCGAAGACATACCTGTGGAAGTTCTCCTCAAGACCTGGAACACCAATCAGGACATTGTCGCCAAGTGCCGATCACGCGAGAGCCTCCGATTCACAACCGCCGAAGGGGTGCAACCCGGCAACGCAACCGAGCGTGACGTCGACCTGGTTTGCGACGATCCATCGGACCCATAGAGGGCACCACAACCAAACAGCCGAGCCATGAACACGGTACGCCCGTCAGTAGGCTGCCGCCCATGAGTTTTTATCTCGGTGGACCCATAGATGACGCGGGCGAGCGGATCGATGCATCGACCTTCCAGTATGACCCGTCGGATCTGACGACTCACGGTGTGATCGTGGGGATGACGGGTTCGGGAAAGACTGGACTCGGCATCATCTACCTCGAGGAGGCACTGCGAGCCGGAATCCCGACGCTTGTCATCGACCCGAAGGGCGACATGACCAACCTGCTCCTCACATTCCCGAATCTGTCGCCAGCCGATTTCGAGCCGTGGATTGACGCTGCCGCCGCCGAAAAGGAAGGTCGAACCCCACTCGAGGAAGCGACCGCGGAGGCGGCGAAGTGGGAAAAAGGTCTTGGATGGTGGGATCTCAACGCCGAAGCCATCGCCGAACTCAGGGACAGCGTAGGGATGACGATCTATACACCCGGATCGAATGCTGCAAACCCCTTGAACATCGTCGGCAACCTCGAGCCTCCGGAACTTTCCTGGGATACGGATTCCGAAACCATGCGTGATGAGATAGAAGGCTTCACATCCGGTCTTCTCGGTCTGGTCGGCATCGATGCAGACCCGATTTCGTCACGTGAACACATACTGATTGCGAACCTCGTGGAACGAGCTTGGCGTGAGGGATCCAACCTCGACATCGGGACGATCATCACGCAGATCGCGAACCCGCCGATGCGCAAGCTGGGTGTTTTCGAGGTCGATCAGTTCTTTCCCGAGAAGGACCGCATGAAGCTGGCCATGCAGCTCAACGGTCTTCTTGCCTCACCATCGTTCGCCGCTTGGATGGCTGGCGATGATCTCGATATCGAGTCGCTGCTTTGGAAGGATGGAAAGCCACAGGCAGCAGTCATGTATCTCGCCCACCTGTCGGACACGGAACGCCAGTTTGTGACGACGATGATCTTTGCCCGACTCATCACGTGGATGCGATCACAGCCGGGGAGCAGCGATCTTCGGGTACTCGCGTACATGGATGAGGTCTTCGGATTCGTCCCACCCACCGCACAGCCACCAGCCAAGAAACCGATTCTCACATTGCTCAAGCAGGCGAGGGCTTTTGGTGTGGGCATGCTCCTGTCAACCCAGAATCCAATCGATCTTGACTACAAGGCGATGTCGAATGCAGGAACTTGGTGCATCGGACGGCTCCAAACCGAGCGGGACAAGGCAAGGATCATCGAAGCTCTCACAACCTCGTCCGGAGCGATAGACACCGCCGAGATGGACACAACAATTTCCAACCTTCCCAAGCGTGGCTTCGTGATCCACAACACCCGGGAAAAGGTGCCGACCACGATCACCCCCCGATGGGCGATGTCGTATCTCAGAGGACCGATGACACGGGAAAGGGTGTCGCGCTTCAAGGACACTTCAACGGCGAGGGCGGCGCAGCCCTCCTCACCGGC
>QQUL01000072.1 GCA_008501565.1 Armatimonadota bacterium | reverse complement strand
GCCTCGTTTCTTGTGATCGAGTTGGCAGACGGTGGCGTTGCGGGGCTGGGGTTCGATACTTTTTGGTTCAAATCCCGCCCCCGCTACGAAGAAAGCCTCTTGGGATACCTACATTCTCAGGGGGCTTTCTCGCGTTTGGGATCGGCGAGATAACCCTCCATACCGCGCGCCAACAAGTTTCGTACTGTTTCGGGACCCCGTCTCGCCGGGTCCGTCGAGGACACCGCCTCGATCGAACTGGTCAGGGTCGGAATTGAAATCGGCGGGTCGGGTTCAACGCCCCTGCACAGTAAAGAAGACCCGTCGGCACACAGAATGACCACGTCCACCGAACCGGTCAGGTGATCGTCGCATCGCCCGCCTGAACGCCGATCGACGAGCGGGCACGGCGCCCGAAGCTGGTATTTTCGCGCCCATGGCCGTCACGCACAACGCAGCCGCCGATATGGCGATCATCACGCTCGCCCCGTCTCCGATGGGTGACCTCGGTGGCTGACGTGCTGGACTTCCACGGGAAGAACGTGCGAGGGAGGTCGTTCGAGGGTCGTGATCTCTCGGGTGCCGATTTCAGCCAGGCCGACGTGCGAGGAGCGGACTTCTCGAACGCCGTGCTCCGCGAGGCCAGCTTCGAGGGGTCGCTCATGGGGGTGACGGTCCGAGTGGGTGTCACGCTCCTCGTCGTATCGATGCTCGTATCGGTGGCGACTGGAGCGGCGATCGGACTCTTCTGGCTCGCGGTGATCAAGCGGGCCGCATCGTCGGATTGGCGCGACGTTTTCGCAGCGCTGCTGGCGGGGGCCGCGGTGATAGCGTTCCTCGGCGTGCTCATCGGCAAGGGCCTCCGGACCGCATTCCGCATATACGTTTTGGGCTTCAGCGCTGCGGTGCTGTTCGACATGGCCGTCACCTATGCGATCGCGGGCGAGCTCCGGCTGACGACCGAGATGCTGGATCTCTTCCTGTTGTTCGTGCTGTTCGTACCCGCGGCGTTGGCTGGCGTGCTCGCTCGAATCACGGGCGGTGAGTTCGGTGCGTGGTCGTTGATAGTGGTCGCAGCAACCGGTGGGTGGGCCGCCGGTAGGACGAGTGGCGGGGTGGCAGCCGTCGTGGTGATGGGTATTCTCGTCGTTCTTGCGCGCCGGGCGCTCAAGGCCGACCAACGCGATCAATTCCTCCGAGGCCTCTCCACCACCATCGTTGCTCGGTTCGGGACACGGTTTCGTGGCGCCGACCTCTCAGGGGCGAACTTCCGCGGCGTCGCCGTCGACCACGCCGACCTGACCGATGCCACGACGACCGGTACGGTGTGGGACGAAGCGACCGACCACTCGTGATTCAGCCCACGACGACTGTGAAGAACCGTCTGACGGACTAGGTGCGGCCCGATCGGGCCGTGTGTTTCCCGAGCTCTGCCCCGGCGATGGCGGCGGCGACGAGGATCAGGATGGCCACGGTCGAAGAGGTTCCCATCGGCCCGACCAGTCCATCGGCGACGTTCTCCCAGCGGGCGTTGACGATGAGCATGTGCCGCATGGTCGGAGGTGGACAGCCGGTCACACTTCAGGGCGGCGTCGGCATCGTGACACAAGAAGTCATGGTTGTCCGCCGACCCCGGTCGTGAGACCCGGCCGAAGTCATACAGCCTCGTTTCTTGTGATCGAGATGGCAGACGTTTGCGTTGCAGATCTGGGGTTCGATACTTCTTGGTTCAAATCCGCTGAGTTGTTCTCAGCTGGTACTGAGATGGCCGGTGAATTCGTCGCTCATAGAACTCATGCAGAGTGACGTTGATGCCGAGTTGGGCACCGCCTTTGATCCATTGTTGTATTGACATGTACATCACGCTAGTGATACAGTAATGTCAAGCTCTCGTACCGAATAGTGGACAAAATGACACTAGCTAGCAACAAAACAGTCATGGCAGAGATTCGTGACATCGTTCTATCTTCCAAGGACCGCTTTTGGAAGCCGAAAGACTTCGAGGGTCCTCCGTCGGCTGTTGCAAAGGCTCTTTCCCGACTTACAGCGACGGGCGATCTTCGCCGGATTCGTCGGGGGCTCTATTGGCGCGGTTCCGCAACGCCCCTGGGTATGGCCCCGCCGCCAGCGATGAGACTCACTAGAGAGCTAGTCGGAACTCGGGGAGTTGGCCCGGCTAAGGGGAGTGCTGCTCTTGTGTTGGGTCTTTCTACCCACGTACCCCGCGCCGACACTGTTGCGGTGACCAGTCGGGTCCCGGCAAGTCCAACTGACACCCTTAGGTTTGTGAGCCGTAGCGGTTCCTCGAAACGGCTGGAAGAGCGACTCAATACTTCTGAGATAGCGTTTCTCGAGGTCCTGCTGAACTGGGATCGCTATGTGGAAGTGTCCACACCAGATGCTCTTGACCGCATTTCTCGGCTGATTGACGAAGGATTCATCCGTGTGGATCGCATCGTCAACGCTTCCGAGACGGAGCCGGCGCGAAGTCGAGATCGGCTGAGGGGGTTGCTTAGATCAATGTCGCGAGACGATGATGCAAATCGCGTACTGCCGTCCCGTCATCCCAACGCAGCCGCGCCCGCTGCTGCCTGAGATGTTTAGGGATCAGAGCAGCTTTCAGGCAACGATCGAGGCAGCCGCAGAGCAACTAGGGATAAGCGCGACAGCGGTGGAGAAGGACTACTGGGTCAGTCAGGTTCTCAGGATTCTTACTGATCGCTTCCCGCTTGACTTCATCTTTAAGGGAGGGACGAGTCTCTCAAAGGGCTATGGGATGATCGAGCGGTTCTCGGAGGACATCGACCTGCTGATTATTCCCGGCGGTAAGGGGAGAGGCGCTGTCGATAGGCTGATGAAGGACATCGCCGCGTCTGCTGGCGAATGCCTGGGTTCAGTCCCTGAAACCGTGGGATCGGGTCACGGCAAGCACCGAGAATGCAGAATCGAGTATCCGACGAGCCGTATGGGCAACTCGGCAATCGAGACTTCGGTCCTGCTGGAGATGGGCGTACGTGGCGGGCCGGAGCCGTCGGAGCATGTCGAAATGCGGATGCTGTTGGCGGACGCATTGGTGGCCGCGGGAACAAATGTCTCCGCATATTCGGATCTTAGATCTTTCAACGTAAAGGTGCTTCACCCCGGTCGAACTCTCCTTGAGAAGTTGTATGCAATTCATGCCGAGGCGATGCGCCTATCTCGCGATGCCGACGCGACCGTGAAAGCACGGATGGGGAGGCACTTCTACGACGTCTCCAAACTGCTCGGACGCGATGATGTCGAGGAATTCCTCGCCGAAAGCGACACGCTTGATGAGATTCTGCGCGAGATTGAGGAGATATCGATCGAGAATTTCGGGGCCCACGAATATCAAGAGCTCCGCCCGGACGGAGGTTTCAGGTCTAGCCCGGTGTTCGAACCTAGTTCTGACGTGTCACAGCGAGTACGAGCCGTTTATGAGTCTGATATGGAGGAGCTCTATTTCGGGTCTGATCCATTGCCGAGTTGGGATGACATTTGCCGACAGGTGGCTGCTAGTACGGTGTGAGATGGGATTGGAACTCGGCCGCCCGCTGGGTCAACTACCTCGGCGTCGTCATGGGTGTCGCCGGGCTTGTCACCGTCGTGCCGGCCCTCGAAGAAGTCGGGGCGGTATTCGGTCTCGGCCTGATCGTCTGGTTCACATCAGTCGGCATCACCCTCTCGGGGCAGCGGTCGGGATCGCGACTGTCGTCCTCTCCCGAGCCAATCTCATCCAGCGACTCCTCACATAGCGGCTCCTGACCGGGCTCACCTCTCATCGTCTCGCCACCAACCGAGACAAGGGAGAAAGACACGACAACCACCACGCCATGAACCCGCGCACACTGAGATCCCTGTGACCAGGCGGAAGATGAGTAGGTCGGAGCTAGCCAATGAGTAGACCGGGCCGCCGAGATGTTCCGTACCGTGGCAGCGGAGCCTGGACGGGGAACTTATTGAGAGGAGCGACGGATGGCGATGACGGCCGCTGGACGACGAGCGATCGCAGGAAAGGTGGCCATCCTCCTGCTCGCCTTGGTACTGGCCGCGTGTGGTGGAGACGATTCCGACTCGGTCGCCACCGGTGACACCACATCCGGTGGAGCCACCGATACCTCCGCGGCCGGTCCCCACGACGGGACCCTGGGTGATGAGGGATCTGGCGGGGGTGCGTCGGCGACACTGATCGTCGAAGGCGAGGTATACACGTGGACGGCCGAGCAGATGACGGTTTGTGAGATCAACGGGGTGTTCGGCCCGGCCAACGCCGACTTCGGAGTGCCCCCGAGTCAGGGAGGCGACGGTCCCTGGTTCCAGTTCATCGACCGGGGAGATGGCGGCATCAACTTCAGTGCAGTACTTGAGGGCGCGGAGTACACGGGGACGGGGTCCGGCGCAGCCGACGAGATCCGGTCAGACGGTTTCAGCTACACCGGCGAGATGGGAACCGGTGGTGAGCAGGTCGACGTGGAGCCCGAGGTCGATTGCTGATGGCTTCCCGACGGTGGCTCAGAGGTCGACGGCGCACTGTCGGGAGGCTGGTGTTGGCGGCTCTGGTATCTGTCCTTGCGCTGGGCGCCTGTGGCGGGTCAGACGAGGTGGGGGACACGGTG
>QQUL01000180.1 GCA_008501565.1 Armatimonadota bacterium | reverse complement strand
GGAGGCGGATGAGGATCCCTGCATGGATGCGTTCCCATATGCGGGGCACTGCAAAGAAGATCGTTGGCTGCACCTCGCGGAGATTCACCTGGACGGTCTCGATCGACTCCGCAAAGTTGAGGATCGGACCGTTGTACGCCATGGACCAGGTTGAGAAGAGTCGCTCGGCCACATGACACAAGGGAAGATAGGTCAGCTTCTCGTCGTCGACATTCTCACCTTTGCCCCTAGCGAAGCGGTTGGGGTCGTTGAGAACGTGACGGACGGCGACTTCGATGTTTCGGTGCGTCAGCATCGCACCCTTAGGTGGGCCGGTGGTCCCCGAGGTGTAGATGAGGGTCATCACATCGTCAGGGTCCGCTTCGAGCATGAGCCGCTCGACTGCCCCCGGGTTGCGGTCCCGGTGCTCGCGTCCGAGATCCATGAAGTCGTCCCAATACATAAGACGGTCGTCGTCCATTGTCCGCACACCGCGAGGTTCGACATAGACAATCTTCTCGACCGTTGGAAAAGCGTCTCGGCCAGCGTCGATGATCTTGTCGACCTGTTCCTGGTCCTCGGCAAAGTGCACTTTCGACCCCGCGTCATTGACGAGGTACTGCGTCTCGGCCATGGGATTGGTCGGATACAGCCCGGTGCAGATTGCGTTGATTGCCACGGAGGCGAAATCGAAGATGATCCACTCGGGTCGATCCTCGGAGTGAACCGACGTCACATCCCCGGGCTGCACACCGAGTGCGAGCAGCGCATGCGCAACGGTAAGCACCTGATCCCACACCTGCGCCGAGGTTCTTTCCTGCCAGATCCCGAAGTCTTTGTCGCGCATGGCGACACGGTCAGGGGTCCGAATGGCCCAGTCGCGGACGCGCCAAGCAACCGTAGGGAAGGCGTCACCGAGATCGGGCGCGCCCGTATGTTCGAGTGTCGAAGTCATGTCACACACCTCCACCGCTGGCCGGACAGGAAGAACATAATCGAAATTCCGTTGTCGTGCACTTAGAAACTCCCAGATTGTGCCTAGTCAGCTCGCGACGGCCGGTTCCATGCGGACGCCGATCACGTGAAAACGCCCAGTTACAAAGGCTGGATCGGTCAGAGATGCGTTGCCAGCGGCGTTGGCACCCGTGACATGGAAATCGGAATACGCGGCAGATTGATTCACGAAGAGACCGCCCGTCAGGTTGAAAGCAACCGAGACACCGCCGTCGACCGCCGCATCAATGATGGTTGCGATCGCGTCTGGTTCCGTCGCGTACGCGAGCCAGGTGATGGCTCCGCTGCGGATCGCCGCTTCCCGAGCAAGGTCGATGCTCTCCTGCCTCGAACCCGTCTTGACGACGAAAATGACCGGGCCGAACATCTCCGACATATAGGTGTCCTTGTCGGCGGCATCCACCTCAACGATCGCCGGCGTGCGGATGTTCGCGTCAGGGAATTCGTCAGAGGTCACCGTTCTTGAATGTGACAAGACCGTCCCGCTTCCCTCGGCGGCGTCGATGCGAGCAGCCGTGTCGGCTCCCTTGATGGCGCCAAGGATGCTCACGGCTCGCGCTTCGTCTCCGAGTAGGCCGTCGATCGCACCGACGAAGCCGGCAACGATGTCGTCGTAAGTGGCGATGCCGTCGGCGGTCGGAATCCCTTCCGCAGGTACGAACAGGTTCTGGGGTGTCGTGCACATCTGTCCCGAGTACATGGTCATCGAAACACTGAGATTGCGGAAGACACCCTTGAGGTCATCGGCAGAGTCGAGGATGACCGAGTTCACTCCGGCCTTCTCTGTGTACACCTCGGCATGGGTCACATTGGTCTCGAGCCAGTCTCCGAAGGCTGATCCGCCGGTGTAGTCGACGATGCCCACCTCGGGGCGCATCACGAGATCCTTTGCAACAAAGTTGCCAGGGGTGTCGACAATCATCTGGATGACGTTCGGATCGTGACCCATCTCAGCGAGAGCGGCCCTGGCGATCCTCGTGAACAGGGCAAGGGGGAGGACGGTCGCCTGGTGCGGTTTGATGATGACGGGGTTCCCCGTGGCGAGACTCGCAAAGATGCCGGGATATCCGTTCCACGTCGGGAACGTCGACACTCCGATGGTGACGGCGATTCCACGGGGCTTGATGAGCCATTCCTTGTCGATGACGAGCGGCGGTCGGGAACCTTGGGGTTTCTCCCACGTCGTCGGCCCAGGGAGTTGGTTCTGCTCACGGTAGGCGTACGCGACCGCTTCGAGGGCTCGGTCGAGGGCGTGCGGTCCTCCTGCCTGGAACGCCATCGTCGGGGCTTGACCGGTCGTGTGCATGACGGCTTGGGCCATCTCGAAGCTGCGGTCGGCAAGGCGCGAGAGGATCTCGAGGCACACGTCGGCGCGCTCGGTGGGTGTCGTCCGTCGCCACGAGTCCATCGCCGAACCGGCGTCAGCGATGACTCGATCGACTGTCGTCTTTGGGTACGAGATGTTGAGGTCGAGTCCGTACGGTGAGCTTTCCTCGACGGCTACGAATCCGTCGTTTGCCTGGCCCGTGTCGAACTCGGTTCCGAGGTGCGCCTTGAACGCTTCCTCGCCCTCGACGGGCGCTTCCTCGCCGTAGGCCTTGGCGTGTTCGGGATACGCACTCCAGAATGTCCGCTCATCGATCGCCTGAAGTGCTCGTGAAAGCGTTTCACCGTGAGTTGGGCCGCTGCCTGGCATGAAGAGTCCTTTCTCGGATGCCCCTCCACACTACAGACTGGGCAGATGCCAGATGTCAGACACCCGAGTCGGCTTGCCTACCCGACGTTGACGCCGCGGGCCTCGTTCACGTCGTACGCCATGGTCACGGTGCGGTTCAGGGTTCCGAGGTCGGTCCACCCCGAGCCGGCGTCGTAGCTTCCTGCCCATACGAAGGTTGCACGTATGGGGTACGCAGTGAGGGATGGATGGCACAAACCACCCGACGGATGGGTGTTGCGATACTCGGCATCGCAGGTCTTGATTGTGTAGAGGTGGCTGACCTGACCGGTCGGATAGGGCAACGCATCGTCCGGTTCGAACGACTGGCTTGTCCCGTCACCCCAACGGACATCGAGAAGAGAGACTTCGGCACGCACGCGGAGGGTTCGTCCGTCGGGAAGCACCTCGCTGTGGTTGATCGTGGGTGGTGTCGGTGTGGAGAGGAACGACGGCAACCCGGTGATTCCGGCCGCCGAGGGCTGCATCGTTGGTGCGGGAGGGTCAAGATCCCATGAGCGGAAGATCGACCACGCTTCTGCCTCCACGTCGATGGGCGGCACGTCCGGACACGTCGGAAGCCGAAGCACAATGTCGATGATCAGCGAATCGTTGGCGGGATCACTCGAGTCGAGACCACCGGGCCGACTCGACCAGTAGTAGCAGTCCCCGACCGGTGCCCGGGTTGTCGTGTAGAGGTAGATCAGCTCATCCGGCGGAGTGGTCGTCGGTGTGGTCCCAATATCACCATCGTCCTCGCAGATGAGTTCGTGCAGGATCGGGTCTAGAAAGCATGTCTCGGCAGCGGCCGAGGACCGAGCCACCAACACAACACAGACAAGAGCAGCAGCTACGACAATGGATGTGGACCGTCGCATGCCCAGCCCTTTCCCGTGTAGCTGCTCCCCCATCTCCCATCAACCTTCTCAATTACTCGCTCGCTCGTCCCAAGACCCCCTTCTTCCGTAATCCCGGATAGATCTTCCTCCACTAATGCCGCGATGCAATTCTCGGTATCAGCGAGAACAGTGATGATCCGTATCTCAACGTTCGACGGATCAGCGACGAATGCATCGAGATCAAGCAGTATCAAGCTCTCCTCCATGTATCGGTCATTGGCGAATGTCTGCCGGAATGCCTCCTCGTCGTGGGTATACAAGGCGACCAACCGACGGCGTTCGAGGTCTTGGAAGATCGCTTCAATCTCGGATGCACGGTCGATCGTGGTCGTCGTCACAGCTCTCGTGGTGGTTGTGGCGACGACGGAGCCGGGTGTGACGGATGAGGTCGTTGCAGGGAGCGTCGGAGTCGTTGCGGGCACACTGCTGGTTGACGTGCATCCCGCCCCGAGTGCCATAAGGACAAGAAGCGTGAATCTGACCGGTGTCGACATCCTTCTTCCAAGATACGGAATGTGAACGCTCGGGCAAGACCTTCGTAGGGGATGATTTCCCACTCCGAAAGAAACCAAAGAAAATTCCGAAAAAGGGGTTCTGGGACTCGGTTTCTGTCATAGGTGGTTGATACGTTGTCAACATGATGATCCAAGTGGAATCTCGCCCAATGGCACCAGGAACGGACCGCCAGTCCATCGACAAGGAGCCGATCGAATACGGTCCAACCGACTGGAACTGCACGCCGATACCTCTCGAAATCGAGACCCTCGCACCTGGACCACGCTTGGCGAGACTCCTCACCGACATCGACACCGCCTCCCTCTCGAGCTACGACCAGATCACGGTCCTCCAGGCGAGGCAACGCATGGCCAACTTCTATGCCGCACAGGTCCTCGACGACATGTGTGAGATCATCGACAAGCGGGTCAAGGACCGCGTGCTCACAACCGAGCACAGCGCCACCGTCGACGCCGCCGCCGAGATCACGGTCGCCTTGCAGCTGACCCGCTCGAC
>QQUL01000071.1 GCA_008501565.1 Armatimonadota bacterium | reverse complement strand
TTCAATGCCGCATCGGCTGCGTCCCTTTCGGCTTCGAGTCGAGTGACTTCGCCATGGGCAGCCTTGTACAGGTCGAGTTCGGGAAGGGACGACCTCTCGTCAAGCAAACGGTCGATCTCGAGGTCGGTCTCATGGAGGTCAAGTAGATCGGCTGCGCTCTTGATCTTGTCCAAAGCATCCCTCCCACGGGTATCGATCGTCCGTGCCGGAACCGCCGCTGCGTCTCCGCACCAGAGGATGGTACCGGCGCCCAAGAGACCACGATGACCCGTTCGACGATATGCCGTGCGCTTGTACCATTGCGCCACAACTGGGAGGTACGGTGAGCGATCTTGCCGAGGTAGGCAGATTCCTGAACGTGTTCGAAGCCCAAACCGCAGTTGCGGTCCTGGATGCATCTGACATCGAGGCAACCGTCGTCACCGACAACGCCGGCGGAGCGCTCCCGTCACTGTCCGCGCTCTCGGGCGGGGTCCGCGTTCTGGTCCGGGCGGAGGACGCACCCGCTGCCCGGGCTGCACTCGCATCAGAAGAGCCGCTCCCCGACTGAGGAGCGGCTGCTGGGTCTCTGAGGTCGGAAACCGACCGAGTCGACCGTTTGAAAGTTCGTTTCCGGAGCTTCCCGGGACTAGCTGGTTGCACTCATGATGCTGCCAGCTATCCCACTGTTCTTGTCGCCGAGAGCATCCCCGAACAGCGTGACGGAAATCAAGGCAACCATCGCGATCAGTCCGATGAGCAAGGCGTATTCGACCATGGAGGCACCACGTTCGCCAGCAAGAAACAGCTGGCAACGGGCGACGAGAAGACGAGGGATTTGGGTCACACTGTTCATATCCATACGGATACTACGGCCACTCTTCGCAGGCTTATATGGGTCGCACGAACCAATTGATTTTCACCGTTGCAATCGGTGGGTCTAGAGCACAGCCTTGCGTGAGTGGGCGTTGGGGGACTCGAACCCAAAAGTATCGACCCCAACAGCAGATCGAGATGTTCGACGGTGTGTTGAAATGAGTCGTGAAAGCCGACAGCATCCCAATCCGAGTTCTTCCACCGCGTGGTCGGTGGTTCTGAAGCACAGCCTCGCGTGAGTGGGCGTTGGGGGACTCGAACCCTCGACTTCTGCCTTGTAAGGGCAGCGCTCTAGCCAACTGAGCTAAACGCCCGTGGAGGCGATGGTAGAGGGCACAACCCGTTTAGCGGACCGCACCGAGCCGACATGCTGTCGGGCAATGGATTCGATACGATCACCGGCGTGACGATCGTCAAGAATCGCCCGGTTTGCATTGCCCTCATGGCCCTGGGATGGCTTTGGGTCGGTATCGCCTTCATTGGCGTTGCCGTTCCCGGAATCCCAACGACGGGTCCGATCATCCTGGCAGCCTTCCTGTTCTCGAAATCCTCGGAACGGTTTGATCGCTGGCTTGTGACGAACCGCTTCTTCGGATCGATTGTGCGAGATTGGCGAGCTGGCGAAGGGTTCACCGCAAGGGTCAAACTGGGTGCGGTGATCACGATCGCTCTCTCATTCGGTTTCACGACATGGTTCTTCCTCACTGCCGGATACGCTCGTGGGCTCATGTGGGCCCTTGCTGTCGGGATTGCGGTCTTCATCGTCACACGTCCAACGAAACCTGTCCCAGCCTTTGCGACCAACTACGGCCTCCCTTCAAGAGGGACTGATCCGACGTAGTCGGAACAGCGGGAAGGAAAAGCCCGTCCCGAGACTTCTAGGTCGTCGGTAGGTCTGTCGGCATCAGCGGACTGGGGCGATGATCGTGGTAATGGCGGAGGACCACGGCGTCACAAACCGAACAGAGGCGAACCGGCCTGGTACCCAGTATGGAAAGTTGCGTACCGCGCGATCGCTCCAAGATTGCAAGCGGCACCGTTTGCAGGTCCACTCCCCCACAGTGTCGACATACCCGATCGGCACCACGAAGCCATGTGTGCCCGCACGCACCGCACGTCAGCTCGATACGATCGTCTTCGCTGGTGCCGCTGAGGTCTTCGGCTTCACCACAGACTGAGCAGGCGATTTGGGCGGTCACGACAGTGAATCGAGTGCCTGACGCGCCGCTCGTGCAACAGCGAATGGTCTGCCGAATTCCACCGGACAAGCTCCGGCCGATCGTCCGCCTTCTGCTCTTGCAGATACCACCACAATCCGAGCACCGTCGATCTCTACTTCAGATACACCGAACACAACCTTGTCCGAGGCTCCCGACAGCTCCGCGGCGGCCTCGAGAACGGCATCATCGATGGATCCGGAAGGTCCCACGTCTGCGGTGTGGATGTTCCCGGCACCGTCCTCGATTTCGACGGTGACGACGTCTCTCGACTCCACGACTGCAACCCGCTGCACAGAAAGGGCTCGGGATTCAGTCTTGGCTTTGAGTTGCGCGGGGACCCGGTCTTGGTCAACATCGGGGAGCAGTGAATCAAGACCCTTCCCAAGCCCGCCCCTTCGCGACGGCAGCGGTTCGGTCGGATCAATGACCGGCACACGTCCGCCGAGGAGCGTACCGACATGTTCACGAACCTCTTCGCCGTCTCGGGTGCCATCCAGCCAGACGCGGGCGAGCGGAGCGTCCTCACCGGTGAGGGTCAACTCGACGCTGAGTACGCCGGGAATCTCACCAAGCTCATCTGTCAGGTTTCGGGTCGCCATGGGCTTCGGACTCTCGTTCGTTGTCTTTGTGAACCGTGCCGGTTCGATGAGAACCCTACTGCGCTGCCGAGGAGTCAAAGATGTCTCGGTCCGGACGAGGCTGGGAAACCACCATGATGCACGCATCGAGGACTGCCATCAGGCCTAGTTCGTCGAGTTTGTCACGTACCTCTTCATCGGCAGCTCCCGGTTGGATCCATACGGCAGCGTCCTCGAAACCCGCCACTTCGTCAAGAACGGACAACGTGCGGGTCGGTGGCACTACAAGGGTGACGATGTCGGGCTCCGGTTGGATGTCCGTGATCGTCGCAACCGTAGGGTCGCCGTCGACCGTCGACCTCGACGGATTGACGGCAACGACGCGGTAGCCCTTCTCCTTGAGGTTCCGGTAGACGATGCCGCCGTACTTGCCAGGCGTGTCGGTCGCGCCGACAACCGCTATCAGCGGATCGTTGTCGAGTCGAGAGATTGCATCAGAGGCCATGTCGTGTCAACGCATTCACACCCGTGCGTTATTCCTCCCGGATCTGTTCGTCTTCGGACGTGTCGGTGAATGTCGGCTCATGGTTCCCGACATCACCGGGCTCGACAAAGACTGTCTTCACGGTCGCCAGCAGGATCTTGAGATCCAACTTGAACGAACGCTGATCAACGTACCGTTCATCAAGGATTGCGCGACGCTCAATGTGAAGAGAATCCCGCCCCCCCACCTGGGCAAGCCCGGTCAGACCGGGTTTCACGTCGAAGCGACGGTTCGAGAGGCCGACGAGCTCGGCTTCCTCGACAACCAGTGGGCGCGGACCAACAAGCGACATCGATCCTTTCAAGACATTGAACAGGTTGGGCAATTCGTCTATCGACCACTTTCTCAGCTTCGCCCCGACGCGGGTCACCCTCGGGTCGTCTTCGATCCGGATCGAGTAGTCAACGTCGTCGGCTATCGACGCCCTGAGGCGTTCAAGGTGCTCTCGGTAGGTCGAACCGTCATCGTCGATGTGCATCGTGCGGATCTTCACCATCCAGAACTCCTGTGCATCGCGGCCGACCCTCTGTTGGCGGAAGAACGCCGGACCCTTCGAGTCGAGCTTGACGGCAATTGCGGCAATCAACATGATCGGGAACGTGATCATCAGCAACACGATCGCCCCGGCGATGTCCATGGACCGCTTTGCAACGGCGTAGCCGTGCGAAATCTCAACCTCACCGGCGTCCGGAACAAGCGCTGCAACCATCAAACCAACAAGAGCGGTGAATTCGCCGACAAGAAGCGAGAGAGTCGCCCTGACAACCGGGTCGTCGATCGGAACGAACAACGTTGCGATTGCGGCAGCCAATGCCGTCATCCAGGCAATGGCAAGTCTGGCTGGCTGTGACTTCGCCACGAGAATCTGACCGATGAACAAACCCCCTCCAGCGAACACGACGGAGGCTCCCGCCATCGCCCCAACACCGCTCGAGGGCATGAATCCTGACCCCATCGTGACACCGACGACGACTGGACCAAGCACTGCCCCCGCCGCTGCGGCCCCGAGTGCCAGCAACATGCTTGCAAATCCGATGCCTCGAGCCCACGCACGAAGCTCGCGTCGCTCCCCCGTGGCGGACATGGCGGTGAATGACGGGAGAATTCTGGCAATGAGGTTGTAGCCAATGGTCAATGGCGCTCGTGCCACGAGAAGAGTCGCGTAGATAACCGAGTACTCGGTATCAGTCGCTCCGAGTCGTGAAGCAACCAGGGGGCTGGCGAGCAGCAGCGCCTGCGACGCTGCGGCCGACAACACGAGACCAGACAGCAACCATTGATCGTCCTCGACATCCGCTGAATCAGCAGCAGAGCCGCGGTCCTTCCACGGTCGCCACGCCACAATCACCAATGTGCCGAGAATGTGCGCCCATGCGTACCCGGTGATGGTGTCGACCGTGAGAGCCCCGGCAGCCGCAATGGCAACACGGAGAAGGG
>QQUL01000018.1 GCA_008501565.1 Armatimonadota bacterium | reverse complement strand
GGGGGGGGGGGGGGGGGGGGGGGGGGGGGGGGGGGGGGGGGGGGGGGGGGGGGGGGGGGGGGGGGGGGGGGGGGGGGGGGGGGGGGGGGGGGGGGGGGGGGGGGGGGGGGGGGGGGGGGGGGGGGACGTCCGAGACCCTCGATGATGCAATGGCAGGGATCGCCACCGACCTCGTGGCCCTCGACCACCGTGATGCTCCCGACACATTGGTGGGGATGGGTGGAGCCATCACCAACATGACTGCCGTCAAACTCGGTCTCCAAACCTACGACGCCGAACTGGTGCACGGCACGGTCCTCGAGAAGGCCGAGATCCGTCGCCAGATCGAGCTGTACCGGAAGCAGGACGCTGATTCACGCCGATCGATTGTCGGGCTACAGCCGAATCGTGCCGAAGTGATTCTCGCCGGTGCCTGCATCGTGTTGGTCGTGATGAACAAGCTGGATCAAGACGCGCTGGTTGTGAGCGACCGCGGCCTTCGCCACGGCGTAATCGCCGAACGCTTCGGCGCCTGAAAGCAAGCTTTCAGCTCGCAGCACGGAGTCCGTAGTCCGTGATCCGTCATCTGTCATCTGATACGCGGAAAGGGAGGGATTGATCTCACAGCTCACAGCTCACAGCTCACAGCACGGAGTCTGTAGTCCGTGATCCGTCATCTGGCGGAGAGGGAGGGATTGAACCCCAAAGTCTTGCCGCATTCAACGGTGAATCCCAATTTCACTGCTCAATGAGTCGCGAAACGCGAAGTATGCGAGCCCCAGCAAGAAACACCGAAATCGGTGATTCTCGAGGTGAGCCTCGCGTGGCGGAGAGGGAGGGATTTGAACCCCAAAGTCTCGCCCACAACCGACGGTGAACCCCTGTTCCACGAATAAATGAGTCGTGGAACACGAAGGATGCGGGCCCCAGCGAGAAACACCGCAATCGGTGATTCTCGAGGTGAGCCTCGCGTGGCGGAGAGGGAGGGATTTGAACCCTCGAGGAGGCTTACACCCCCTATTCGCTTAGCAGGCGAACGCCTTCGGCCGCTCGGCCACCTCTCCCGGGTCACCGCAGGTTATCAGAGGGTTGGCGTTGGTGGTCGGGCCGGACGCGACAGCAGGGGCGATGTCGACCACCGCCCCTGCCGTCGTCACGCTATGAGGCTGATGCCTCAAGCACCTTCTTGGACCGCTCCTGGATCTCGATCTTCTGAGGCATTGCCTCTTCCTTGACCGGCAGTGTGATCGTGAGGATCCCATCTGCGTAGTCGGCCTCGATGTTGGAGGCGTCGAGGCTGTCTCCGAGTCGCACCTGACGGCTGTGGATTCCGGTAGGACGCTCTCGGACGATCCATGTGGCACCGACGGTGTCCTCCATGGAGCGCTCGACTCGTACGGTGAGGACCTTGTCCTCGACCGTTACATCGACCTTGTCGCGGTCAACTCCCGGAAGGTCGAAGCGAAGGATGTACTCGCCATCCTTCTCGTAGGCGTCGAGCGGCATAACGCCACCGCGCCAGCGGTGTCCGACCGCACCAAGCATTCGATCCATCTCTTCGAATGGGTCTACAAATCGTGCCATAACTGCTCTCTCCTCTCTGTGTCGCAGAAGCTGGGCCAAATATGCCACTTCTGCTTCGTATTCTCATAAGTAATCTTATACCAAATGACTCAGATAGTGTCAACCGGTTAGTAGTAAGGAACAAAACCGCGATCGGAGATCCGAATACGTGACGCCCTTCACCCGGGCAACACGGCTACTGCCCGGCAACCTGCCAGGACTCGACATTCCACGTGAACCCGGACGATGTTGCGTTGTGAACCACACCGGCAAGATGGTCCGTCCGAACAGCCAAATGGGACATTCGGTTGAACAAGGGAATCAACGGAAGGTCGGCGGCAAGGATCGACTCGGCCTCATTGACGGCGGCAGTGAACTCCTGCACATCCATCGTGGCATTTGCCACGACAACCAGCTCGGAGAACCGCGTCATGGCATCATTCAGGTCGTCTTGAGTCCCCCAACCGGAAAACGAACGGTCACCTTGGGCCGGATCGAAGCGTGCAAGCATCGCAAGGGTCGCCGCAAACCCTCCGTCGTTCTCCCATGCCCACATGCCGAGATCGAACGTTCCGTTCGGGAGCGTGTCCCCGTAGAACTGAACCGAGTCGAGCAGGTCCATCGAATATCCAACCCCAATCGGAGCGAACGCGCCCTCGAGGGCGTTTGCTATCGCGGGCCGCGCGTGTCCGTTGATCGTCGTCGACAGAACCGATTGGGGTTCGGTCGGCGATTCGAGGGAAGTAATCAACGTTCGAGACTCAGCTGGATCGTATTGGTACTGGTCCCATGCTGACAGGCCCTTTGGAATCAGAATCCCCGGCGTTGCCGGATCCCATGGGATCGCAGCGGATTCCAGGAGCGACGAGCGGTCGATGGCGTGTGCGATTGCTTCCCTGAACGTGCGTGTGCTGTTGAGCGAAACCGTGTCCGAGGGCGATTCGGTTGGGGTGAGGTTGAAGGTGATCTGCTCCACGAGGGGCGTTGAAACCGACTCGACCTGCGCTCCTTCCAGCGCCTCAACGCCTTGGACCGCATCATCGCTGAACACCTCAACGACATCGACAGCTCCTTCCTCGAACCGCACGCCCCCCTCTGAACCAACCGACACGAAGGAGAGGGACGCGGCGTAGGGAAGCTGGCGTCCGGCGTCGTCCGTCTTCCAGTAGTTCGGGTTGCGTGTCATGGAGGTCGGATCGCCGTTCTTGATCATGAACGGTCCGCCAGATGGCCACGACAACCCGTCGACGGTGGCCAAGTTCGAATCTGCAACGGCGTGGGCCGGGAGGATGATCCACATTGCGTCCTCGACGGCAAGCGTTGGGTTCTCGAACGTCACCCATGCAACCTGCTCGACGGAATCCGTGTCGACGACTCTGGCCATGATCGGGTCGACACGCGGATTGCCGTTGAGAGCAAGATCTCGCATCGCTTCGGCTGTGAATGCCAGATCGGCGCCGGTCATGGGGACACCGTCGCTCCAGGTCGCCCTCGGAGCAATCTGATATTGGATCGTGACCGTTCCGTCGCCGTTGTCCACGATCCCACCACCGGACTGAGTCGGGAGGGACGTCACATTGTCGGGGATCTTCTCCCACGTGTCCGGATCGATGTCGTACACCGTGGCCCACACGGCGTTCCCGGCAACCGACGCACCCACGTAGAAGTCTTCGGAGAACGGATTGAGCGACGTGAGGGCTCCCTCGACGCCAATACGGATCTCGCCTCCGAATCCGTCCGGCGGGCTGGTGGTCGAGGTTGTCGATGACGGCGTCGATGGCAGCGAATTTGCGGCTGTGGTCGTCGTGTCCGCCGTTCCTGGTGTGCACGCGGTCGCGACAAGCGCTACCGCAACACAGAACATTCGGATCGTTGGCATCACAGCAGGTTACCGACGGACCGCCACCTGGATCGGATCTGTCAACCGGCCAACCCTTGTCGCTCGACTCGTCACGTCCGAAGGCTGCATAGGCTCAACGAATGGCCGAACATGCCCGCCCGACCAACTCGATGCCGGCAACCGCAATCGGAACAAACCGCGAAGCGTTCGCTCTACGCGAGTGGGGGTTGCTTGCCTCGATCGCTGCCATTTGGGGATCATCGTTCCTGTTCATCGATGTCGGTCTTGAAGCTTTCCGGCCGGGCGTCGTCACACTCGCACGGGTGACACTCGGAGTCGTCACTCTGGCAGCGATCCCCCGGTCGCGAGCGCCGATAGACCGCGAGCACCTGGTCCGGATCGCTCTTCTCGGTGTCATCTGGATCGCGATTCCGATGATCATCTTTCCGGTTGCTCAGCAGTGGATTGACTCGTCTGTCGCTGGCATGTTGAACGCGGCGATGCCGATCTTCAGCGCGGCATGGGCGACGATCCTGCTCCGTGCGTTCCCCGGTTGGCGCCAGATGGTCGGGATCGGCATCGGCTTCGTCGGGGTCATGGCGATCTCGGTTCCCGAGCTCACCGACTCGTCGGCTTCGGCCACGGGCGTCGGACTTGTTCTGTTGGCCGTGCTCCTCTACGGACTGTCGGCGAACCTGACCGTTCCACTCCAGCAGCGGTATGGATCCCTTCCGGTACTTCTGCGAGCACAGCTCGCCGCGCTCGTGATCGTGGTCCCGTACGGTCTGTTGCACCTCAACGGTTCGACGTGGGCGTGGAAGTCGGCTCTTGCGATGATCCCGCTGGGTGCTTTGGGGACAGGCTTGGCCTACGCATTGATGGGAACCCTTGTCGGCCGGGTTGGGGCTGCTCGGGGATCGATCGCCATCTACTTCGTACCAATCGTCGCCATGGCCCTCGGCGTAACCATCCTTGACGAGACCCTGAGACCGTTCGCCATCATCGGCACCGCCCTCGTCCTCGTCGGCGCCTGGATCGCCTCCCGCAAAGAGTCATAGAGCCCCTTGGCGCGCGTACCCAGGGTACGAACCGACCGTGGCGGTAGGTTGCAGCCCAGAGAATGAAGACCTTGCTAGCTGTGCTCTTCGGGGAGGTTGTCCTTGAGGATGCTGGTTGGTGTTGCCCATCCGAGCGATCCGTGGTCTCTGTGGTGATTGTAGAAGTGGATGAACCCGTCGTAGGCCACAGTGCGTTGGCTGTCTGA
>QQUL01000054.1 GCA_008501565.1 Armatimonadota bacterium | reverse complement strand
AGGCTCTGGAAGTCACGTTGGTTTCCGTCGACCTTCGCGCACAGGCTTCCCAGGTGTTGGAGTCATTTGACCGCGAGCAAGCCGCTCAAGTCAGATTCTCCGGCGAATCGGTGCGAGCGGTGGGTGATCCCGAGCGGGTTCGCCAGATCGTTCGGAATCTCGTCTCCAACGCTCTTCGCTACGGTGGCGACACGATCCGCCTCGAGGTCGTGCGCAATGGCGCAACCGCAAGCGTGCTCGTCTGCGACAACGGACCGGCAATACCGGAGGAGGACCGTGAGCGGATCTTCCAGCCCTACCAACGGGCACACAACGCTCCCGGAATCGCCGGGTCGATCGGGCTGGGACTGGCGATCTCTCGACAACTCGCCCAACTCATGGACGGCGACCTCACCTATCGACACGACAACGGTGAAAGCATCTTTGACCTCGCACTCCCAGTAAACGCCTAGCGACCCTGTTTGAACAATCCGCTTGTGGGCGGGCTCACTCGAAGCCGATCCAACCGGTGATGGTGTCGACGATGCGTTCGAATACGCTGTCGGAGATGGGTGGATCCTGTGCGAGAGACCACCCGAGGGCGATGAGGAACCCGCCGATCACAACGAGGATGACCCCGACCAGGATGCCGGGGATTCGCTGCAACCAAACAGAATCGCCATCTTCGAACGTCCATTTGGAAACCGCGGTGCCGACACCCATCAGAATGAATCCCGATCCCAATACCACCAGTGCAAGTCCGGGCCGTGCGGCAATCTCGTCCCAGAGGTCGTCGCCCTTTCCGAGAATTGAGGCGATCCCGGCGATTGTGAGTCCGATACCGACAGCGATGAATCCGACACCGAAGATCACGGCGGACGGCCCATGGTGGACCATCCGAACACCATCGGTTCCCGAACGGCTGGTGACATGCTGACGGGTTCGAATACTGTCGACACCAGCGACGATCGCGGCGGCGCCGAACGCAATGACGGCGCCGGCGATGAAGACACCCCCGACAGCAAGGCCAACCGCGGCAAGTATGGCGCCGAGTGCAATGAGCGCGATGCCGACCTTTATGGTCGTGCTGAGGTCTGTCCACCCCTTCATGGCGTGATCCTAGCCGCTCCGCATCAATCGGGACATAGCGCCGCTGGACCAAAGGGCGTCCTGTGCGTTAGCGTGGCGGTGTCGACAATGGGAGCCGATGCGGCACATCGAAACAGACGGCGTCACGCTTGCGCTCGATGACAGCGGTGACGGTCATCCGATCCTCCTGATCCATGGGTTCCCCGAGCTTGCCTACTCGTGGCGTCATGTCACACCGGTGCTGGCGGATGCCGGGTACCGGTCCATTGCTTACGATCGACGGGGGACCGGCGAGTCGAGCGGACCGGACGAAATCGACGCGTATTCACTTGAGCACCAGGTCCGGGACGCGATCGGCATTCTTGATCGCTTGGGAATCGATCGGGCCGCACTGGTCGGCCATGACTGGGGGAGCATCATCGCCTACGCCACAGCGCTGCGTCATCCCGACAGGATCTCGCATGTCGTCAGCCTGAATGTCCCGTATCGAGGGCACCCACCGGGGTTCCCTCCGATCGATGTCCTCCGAACCAAGTTTGCCGACCGCTACGGCTACGTGCTCACGTTTCTCGAACCCGGAGCGGCTGAGGCACGGTTCGAAGCGAACCCCGACGAGTGGCTTCATCGGATGATCAACGGGGTAGCTGGACGCGACGACTTCCTCACCGATGGGGAGTACGCGTTCTTTCGCGACGCATTCGTGGAATCGGGAATGGCCGGTCAGTTGAACGTGTACCGGAACATTGACCGCAACCAGGTCGACTTTGCCGACCTGGCGGGAGCCTCCCTGACGCAACCAACGCTCATGGTGACCACAGACCTCGACCCGGTTCTCCCTGCCTCTGGTGCTGCGCACATGTCTGAGTTCGTCCCCGATCTCGAGATCGCACACATCGAGAACTGCGGACACTGGACGGCACAGGAGCGTCCGGCGCAGACCAACGCGGTCCTCCTTGACTGGCTCGGTCGATGGATCGTGTAGCCGGACTGATACGCTGACGCCATGGAAGACGTACGTATCGGCTTGTTCATTGACTACGAAAACCTCGCCATCGGTGCGCGTGATGATCTCAAGATCGAATTCGACTTCGCCCCCATCACCGACGCGCTGGCTGAACGCGGTCGTGTCGTTGTTCGGCGGGCATACGCCGACTGGTCGCGCTTTGAGACGGACCGCCAGATGCTCACGATGAACCATGTCGAGCTGATCGAGATTCCACAGCGCAAAGGCATGGTTCGCAAGAATGCTGCGGACATCAAGATGGCCGTCGATGCGATCGAGCTTGCCTTTGAGCGTGACTACATCACCACATTCGTGATCTGCACCGGCGATTCGGATTTCAGTCCGCTGGTTCAAAAGCTGCGTGAGCTCAACAAGTCGGTGATCGGTGTGGGTCTGAAGGCGTCGACTTCGAGACTTCTCCCACCGGCGTGTGACGAGTTCCTGTTCTACGAGAATCTCGATGGTGTTGACATCCCTCAGGCGAGGGTGATTCGGCGTGGTACCGACGAGCCCGCACATCCGTCGACTGACCTTGCCTCGCTCGACAGTCTCGTTTCGCGAACACTCTCTGGGTTGTTGCGCAGCGAAGGAAACTTCGTTCGGTCCTCGCATCTCAAGCGGGCGTTGCTTCGCAAGGACTCGACCTTCGCCGAGGGCGACTACGGGTTTCGATCGTTTGGGGAGCTGATCCGCAACCTTGCTGAGCGGGGAGTTGTTGAGATCGACACGACTGTTCACGATGGGGACCCAACGGTGGCTTTTCCCGCAACCGGGCGAGGTGAGGACAAGGCATTCGCGTTGCTCGCCGACACGGTTGACAATCTTGCGAGCGGTGAACCGGTTCCGCTGTCGGGGTTGAAGGACGAAATGCGCAAGGTGGACGAGTCATTCTCGGAAAAGACGTACGGGTACTCGGGCTTCCTCCAATTCGTCAAGGCAGCAAAAGCCCAAGGCGTGGTTTCACTCGATTTTGATGCCGAATCGGGTGCATACGCGGTGAGCGTTCTCGAGGGCGACTCCTGAACCAGTGGCGCAGCGATCCAAAGTGAATTACAATGTTGTTATTCACTGCGGAGGTGGACATGGCAGTTGCCGTACAGGAACCGATTACCAGCGTTGATCTCGTTACCGAGGCGGTTCTCAGCGTCTACCAAGCGAAGGTCGAAAACGCGACCGAAATGGCTCTCGCGGAGTTCATCGAAGCTCCTCGGTCGGTCGGAGCCGTGCGAGCAGTTGTCGCACCACGAGAGCGGATTGTCGAGATCGCACTCGATGACGAGTCGTCGCCCGAGACCCTCATGGATGTCGCGTGGGTGCTCGATGATCGCGCGTGGAAGCTCAATGTGCTCGTCGGTCTGTCTCGTCTCGGCGAGGCGCACACTGCGCTACGAGGCGCCCCACTGACTCTCCAGGGCTGGTGGTACGAAGCGGACGCAGTCCATTTCGCGGGATACGAGTTGCCGTAGGAGCCGGTTGTTCCGCCTCGGATTCGCCAGAGCGATAGGCTCATAGGATGCCAGCCCCGCTTTACACCCAGACGGTGATTGCATTCGTGTGGGATTTTGATCGCACACTGATCCCATCGAACATGCAGGATCCGATCTTTGCCGAATACGGTGTGGATCCCGGTGACTTTTGGGCAGAGGTTGACGGACTTGTCGATCACTACGCACGCAGCGGCATCATCGTCCAAAAGGACCTCGCATACCTGACGCACCTGCTCACGTATGTACGAGAAGGCGTCTTTGGCGACCTGACGAATGACAAGCTGTACGAGTTGGGTGGTCGGCTCGAACCCGTGCCGGGGATGCCCGAGTTCATGACCGCGTCACGTGATCGGGTCGCTGAGATCCCTGAGTTCGTCGATCAGGGGATCACGGTGGAGCACTACATCGTGTCGACCGGGTTGCGCAGAATGATCGAGGGATCCGTGTTCGGGGACAAGGTTGATGGGATCTGGGCCACGACGTTCATCGAGGAGCCGGCACTACCGGGATATCTGGAGAGGCTTCCGGCGCCTCCCGCTCCCGCACCGATTTCCCAGATCGCGTACACGATCGGTAACACGTCCAAGACGAGGGCCGTGTTCGAGATAAACAAGGGCATCAATCGGAATCCCGAGATCGACGTCAACTCCCGGATGTCTGAGGATCAGCGACGGGTGCCGATGAAGAACATGATCTACATCGCCGACGGTCCGTCCGATGTTCCCGTGTTCTCGATTCTGAACTCCGCAGGAGGCAGAACGCTCGGCGTGTACACCCTTGAGCCGCAGAACAACCACGCAAAGGTCAAGAGCTTGCAGGAGCAGGGCAGGATTCAAGGCATGGCCGAAGCCGACTATCGCCCCGGAAAACCGGCGTATCTCTGGCTCATGGACACCCTCGAACAGATCGGCTACGAAATCGTCGAAGCCCGCCAACTGGCCTACTCCCAAATCCCAAACCCCCCAGGCCACTAACCCCCCTTTCGCGTACCCAGACACCCCATGGTTCTAAATGTCAAGCGGCAATATCGATTTGGGATGGGTAGCGGTGACCCCAAGCGGTGTCCTCGTCATAGACGGTGTGGTGTTGGAGGCAACCATGGAGG
>QQUL01000195.1 GCA_008501565.1 Armatimonadota bacterium | reverse complement strand
CCGACGACGGTGGGTTCCAGACCCGGAATCTCGGCGACAAGAGCGACCTGTTCGGTGTCCTGGGTATCGGCAGCGGCAATCACCTCGGCGAGCCCTGCATGCTCACGGGTGGTCCCATGGAGGCCGCCGCCCTCCTTGAACGAGAACGCCTCGGTAGGGTCGGCGTCGGGAATGGAACTGGTTTCGCCGGTGGAGTCGTCGCCCCAGAGATCTCCGAACGACACCGCGCCGATGGCCGCTTCCTCCTCGGCAACCATCTCACCGACGAACACTCCTTCGGTCGTGTCTTGAAACGGATCCAGGTATTCGACGACACCGTGGTCCTCATCAACATCGACCACGATCTCCAGTTCGCCCGTGTCGGCTTCGGCTCCGCCGTCGAATGCTTCAAACTCGACAAATGCCCCCACAGGATCTTCATCCACATCAGCTTCGACCGTCTGTTCCGCTATCTCGACGACCTCGATCTCGCCCGTTTCGTGTGGCTCGGGTTCGATCTCGTCCGGAGTTTCGACTTCACCAGCGGGCACCGATTCGTCCTCGGGTTCGGTGTCAACATCCTCATCGGCATCGTCCGGCGGTTTGAAAATTGAAGCACCCTCCGTATCGTCGTCACCATCGGACGACGGCGCGGTGGGGTCCGTCGGAGGCGCCGATTCCGCCGACAGCCAATCGTCGAAGTCAGATGCGTCGGGCTCGTTGCGCGGATCGTCTGGCATGTTGCTCCACGGTACCGGAATTGGGTGTCAGAGTTGCGTAATCGCTGGCTGACTCACACTTCGAGTAACTCTTCTTCCTTACGTTCGAGAGCTTCGTCAATGATGTGCGTCTGTTTGTCTGTGAGCTTCTGGAGCTGGTCCTCCGCCCGGTAGATGTCGTCCTCAGACACGTCTTCGCTTTCGATCGCGTCCTTGGCGTGTCGCCGGATGTTACGGATCGCGATGCGACCCTCCTCGGCGAGGTTGCGAACCACCTTGATCAGGTCGCGGCGACGCTCCTCCGTGAGCGACGGAAAGGCAAGGCGGATGATGTTCCCATCGTTCGAAGGGTTCAGTCCGAGGTCGGCCTCTTGAATCCCACGTTCGATGTCGGCGATGGCGCCCTTGTCGTACGGCTGGACAATCAGCATGCGAGCCTCCGGTACGGAGAACGATGCAAGCTGTTGGAGCGGCGTGCGCGTGCCGTAGTAGTCGACGGTGACGCGACTCAGCAACCCCGCGTTCGCACGCCCGGTGCGAACACCGGAGAACTCGTTGATCGTGTGCTCCACCGCCTGGCCCATCTTCGTTTCTGCATCCTTGAGCAGTTCGTTGATCATTCGCTTCTCCCAGCCTCGACAAGCGTGCCAACGGCATCGCCTCGCACGGCCTTCCCGATGTTTCCCGGCTCCAACATGTTGAACACTCGGATCGGTAGACCGTTTTCCATGCACATCGTAACTGCGGTTGCATCCATCACCCCGAGCTGTTCGGAGATCGCGTGCATGTAGTCGAGTTCTTCCATGAAGGTCGCATTCGGATCCGTTGTGGGATCCGCCGTGTAGATGCCATCCACCTTGGTTGCCTTCAAGACGGCATCGGCGCCGATCTCGGCCGCCCGCAATGCAGCGGTGGTATCGGTGGTGAAGAACGGGTTCCCCGTGCCCGCGGCAAACACAACGATGCGTCCCTTCTCGAGATGTCGGATCGCACGGAGCCGAATGTAGGGTTCCGCAACCTGTTGGATGTTGATGGCCGTTTGGACACGGCACTCGACACCGGCTCGTTCCAGGGCGTCACGGATGGCGACGGCATTGATGACGGTCGCAAGCATGCCCATGTAGTCGGCATTCGCCCGATCCATGTTGCTCGCCGCTCCGGAGAGTCCTCGGAAGATGTTTCCACCGCCGACGACGATTGCTATTTCGTGGCCCTCAGCGCTCGAAGCGGCGATTTCGGCTGCGATGCGATCAACAGTTGCCGGGTCGATCCCGTATCCGAGTTCGGCATCGGCAAACGCTTCACCTGACAGTTTCAGTACGACTCTGCGTTTTGCCATCTCTGTGCTCCCGAGTCCGTTGGTCACTCCCCGATCGCGACCCTAGCCATGGACGAGACAGAAATGTTCTCGCCCATCTTGACCGCCAACTGCTGAACAAGTTCGCCCACGGTTCCTTCGAACGTGTCGGACTTCACGAACACCTGATCCACGAGGACATTGTCCTTGTAGAACGATTCGATACGCCCCGAGACGATCTTCTCGATGATCTCATCAGGCTTGCCCTCGTTGCGTGCCTGCGCCGCAATGAGCTCCTTCTCTTTCGCAACGACATCTTCGGGGACGTCGTCCCGAGCAATCCACTGCGGCCGGGTAGCGGCGGCGTGCATGGCGATGTCGTTTGCAGTTATCCGGAACTCCTCGCTCTTGGCAACGAAATCGGTTTCTGATGCGAGTCCGATCAGGACACCGAGGACAGGGCGTCCGGCTTGGTTGTGCATGTAGACACCGACAACCCCTTCGCCCTGCTCGCGATCGGCACGCTTCGCAGCGGCAGCGATCCCCTTCTCACGAAGGTAGTCAGCGGCCTTGTCCATGTCACCACCGGTTTCGGTGAGAGCCTTCTTGGCATCCATCATCCCGGCCCCGGTTGACTTCCTGAGGGCTTGGACGTCTTGAGCGGTGAAATCTGCCACCGTTACTCCTTGGTCTCTGTCTGCGGCGCATCCTTGCGCTTTGCATTCGCGATTTCGGCGCCAGCGATACAGCCGTCTGCAACAACACCGGCAAGCAGATGGGCAGCGCGGATAGCGTCGTCGTTGCCGGGGATCACAAGGTCGATCATGTCTGGATCACAGTTCGTATCGACAAGAGCTATCACGGGGATACCGAGCCTGTTTGCCTCGGCAACCGCGATGTGTTCGGCGTTGATGTCAACAATGAACACGGCATCGGGCGGGCGTCGAAGGTTGGCGACACCACCGAGCACTGCCTGAAGCTTGACCAGCTCACGGCGGAGACGAAGGCGTTCCTTCTTCGGGAGTTGATCCATCTCACCGGTGGTTTCCATCTGCTCAAGCTCGTGCATGTAGAGAATCCGCTTGTGGATTGTCTGGAAGTTGGTGAGCATCCCTCCGAGCCAACGGTGGTTGACATAGGGCATGTTGGACCGCTTCGCGGCTTCCTCGATTGCAGGCTGGGCCTGCTTCTTGGTACCGACGAACATCACCGTTCCGCCGTCGGCTGTGATGTTGTAGGCCATCTGGTAGGCCTCTTCTGCAGCCTCAAGCGTCTGCCGGAGGTCGAGGATGTGAATGCCGTTGCGTTCCGAGAATATCCACGGACGCATCTTTGGGTTCCACCGTGAGGTCTGATGACCGAAGTGGACGCCAGCTTCGAGCAGCTGGCGCATGGCGATAACAGCCATTGTCTGTCTCCTTGTTCGGGTTCTGCTTCCGAACACCCTTTGAGCCCCCGAACATCCGTTTCCGGACGCACCACACGGGGATTGCGGTGAACGTGATTGATGAGGGAAGGATACTGACGGCGTACGACTTACCGAGCTCCTCGGTATCCAGCTTTCAGATCGCAGCGTTCGCTATCGATACGCCGGTTCGATGAATCGGTTCCGCAGACTCATGACCGCCTTTGTATGGATCTGGCAGATCCGCGATTCGGTGACGTTGAGAACACCGCCGATTTCGGCGAGGGTGAGACCCTCGTAGTAGTAGAGGGTGAGCACGAGCCGCTCTCGGTCGGGGAGACGGTTGATCGAGTCTGCGAGCAGGTATCTCGTTTCTTCCTTCTCAAAGTTCCTCGACGGGTCAACAGCCGTCTTGTCAGCGATCATCTCGGTCATCGAACCCGATTCCCGCTCGGAAGGATTCAGGAGCTCATCGAGCGCCACGAACCCGAGGTTGGCGATTTCGCCGAGGTGATCCCGGAGCGTTCCCACAGGAACCTCCATCGCTTCAGCGACCTCCTCCTCGGTCGGGGTGCGCTGGAGTCGATGCTCGAGCTCGGCCATGGTTCGCTGGATCTCGCGCGCCCTGGCACGCACCGAACGAGGCACCCAGTCGAGAGCGCGGAGCTCATCGAGGATTGCACCCTTGATGCGGTTGACCGCATAGGTCTCGAACTTGAAACCTCGTTCTGGTTCGAACTTGTCGACGGCATCGATGAGGCCGAAGGTCCCGAATGAGACGAGGTCAGAGTGATCGACGTTCTTGGGGAGACCGGACCCGACCCTGCCGGCAACGAACTTCACCAGAGGCGAGTAGTGGAGAATGAGGCCCTCGCGCGCACGTTCATCCCCGGTCGCCTTGTAGGACGCCCACAGATCGTCGAGCTCGTGCTTTTCCTTCTCAGGCACGCGGGTGACTTCTTTCGTAGGTCTCTGCCATGTGCTTACGGGTCACCGAAGTGTATATCTGCGTCGTTGCGAGTTCGGTATGACCCAACAATTCCTGTACAGAGCGTAGATCAGCTCCGTTCTCGAGCAGGTGTGTTGCGAACGAGTGGCGAAGTGCGTGTGGGAATGATCCTACGCGCATGCCCACGACGCGGCGAATACTTCGCGTGGTCATGTCGCCACCACGCGCCCCGATCCAGAGAGCATTTGAGGTACCGCCTGCCAGCAGCTCCTGACGAGATCCGGAGAGATACCGGTCGACGGCTTCGATGACGGTTCTCGTCAGCGGAACCGATCGCTGCTTGGATCCCTTGCCGTCGACCACCACGAACACGCGACCTTCGAAATCGTCGGGTGTCAACGATGCAAGTTCCGACACGCGCAGTCCCGTGCCATAAAGCACCTCAAGAATCGCACGGTCTCGGATGTCCACAGGCGTATCTCCGTCGACGATGTCGATCAACGCTCCGAGCGAGTGGGATGGGATGGCCTTGGGAAGTGTCCGTGGTCGCTTTGGGTTCGGTACCGCCGAAGCCGGATTGGTGTCAATGAGTTCACGGCTCGCGGCGTCCTGGAGGAACCCGCGAACCGATGACGCCTTGCGGGAAACCGATCGGGGCGCATAGCCGCGTGTTGAGAGATTCGCGACGAAGCGTCTGACAAGCCGGCGGTCGATCTGGTCGAGCGTCGTGACCCCGTATCGATGACAGAACTCGACGAACCCACCGAGGTCGCGTGTGTACGCCTCAAGCGTGTGGGGTGAAAGTCCGCGTTCGATCGCGCATCGCTGTACGTAGGCGTCGACGGAGCGGGCAATGGAATCAGTGGGCATCAGCCAATGGTGGCCGCGGCGGCCCCGTTCGTCAACGTTCTCGTTCCGGGACCGTGAGTTCGTTCGTGCGTTTCGTCTCACACGCCGACGGCGTTGCGGTCGATGACGGGCCGTAGAAGATCAAGCACGGTCGCAAGATCGTCAGGTCCGAAAATGGGGAAGGCACCGTCTCGAATCAGGGCATTGGTCCCAACCGACGTCCTGCGATCCACGTCTCCCGGCACCGCGTACACCGGGACGCCGTAGTCGAGCGCAATACGGGCAGTGATGAGCGCACCTCCACGGGCCGAAGCCTCAACGACGAGAACGACGTCAGAGAGGCCCGCGATGATGCGATTCCGCGTCGGGAACCGCCAGGCATCGGGTCGGGTTCCCGGTGGAAACTCCGACAGAATGGCTCCACCCCCATCGATGACCTTGTGAAACAGCAATCGATTCTCTCTCGGATACACCACGTCGATGCCACACCCGAGCACGCCCACACAGCGCCCCGAACCCTCGTCAGGCTTCCCGGCATGAAGAGCCCCGCGATGTGCCGCCGCATCGATACCGCGAGCAAGACCACTCACAACGTTCCAACCGAGCCTTGCCGCAACAAGTCCATACGCCTCTGCCAGCTCGAGTCCGTACGCCGTACAAGACCGGCTACCGACGATGCCGATCGACGGCCCTTGCGGAAGATCCCCGTCCACGAACAACCACCGCGGCCCGCCGTCAACCGTTCCGAGGAGCGAAGGGAATCGGGGATCGTCGGAGGAGAGAAAGGCCACGCCGAGGTCAGCAAGCTCGGCCTCGCGGACGTCAAACGGTACGCCGATCGCATCGCATGCGATGGCCGGGACATTCGTCGCCCTGCCGGTGACCGCCGCGACCGCACTCTGGATCGAACCATGCCGCACGACGAGACTGTCGATCCGGCGTGGAGACAATGCCCCGAACGCCAACTGAAGCAGGGCATGGTCCTTCATGTGACGTCTACCCGCAGGGTCATGGCTTCCTTGATGTGCACATCATTCGTGAACTCCGATCCGTCAAGATCTGCAATCGTCCGTGCGACCCTTCGCACGCGGTCCCACCCACGGGCCGTGAGCCGTGTCACGTCGGGTTCAGACAGCAGGAACGATCGAATGGAAGGGTCCTCGAGCGGGGTGAGGTCCGATCCTGACAGGGTGCGGTTCAACTGCCCTCTTCGGCGTTGCCTTTCTCGAGCCGCGACCACGCGTTTGCGAACGTCAGCGCTCGATTCGCCGGGAGGGCCCTGCAGCTCGATCGGGCGCAGCCTCTCCACACGCAGACGCATGTCGAAGCGATCCAGGAGGGGACCTGACAGCCGGGCGCGATAGCGCTCGAGCCGGGCACCGATGCATGTGCAATCCACTTTCCGGTCATCGCGATAGCCACACGGACACGGGTTGGATGCCGCAACAACCTGAATGGCCGTCGGAAAGCGAATCGACGCCGCCTGGCGCGACACAAGCACGTACCCGGACTCCATGGGCTGTCGGAGGGAGTCGAGGACCGCAGGCGGGAACTCGCCGAGTTCGTCGAGAAAGAGCACGCCGCGGTGAGCCCGCGTCACCTCCCCCGGCTTCGGGATACCGGCACCCCCGCCAACGAGTGCTGCCATGGAGATGGAGTGGTGCGGGGCACGAAACGGGGGTCCGTGGATACCGGCAGGCTTGGCTCCGGTCGCCGCGGCAACCAACGCCACCTCGCGCTCCTCTTCGCCCGTGAGCGGCGGCAGAAGCGAGGGAAGACATGCGGCGAGCATCGATTTGCCTGCGCCGGGTGGGCCGACCATCAACATGTGATGTGCCCCCGCCGCGGCGATCTCAAGTGAGCGACGAGCCAGCGCTTGCCCCCGAACCTCTGCGAGATCAACACTGAAACGGTCGTCACCGACGGCGGTAGCGCACGCCTCAACTCCCGATCGTCCGCGAATGACGTCAACCGCATGGCGCAGATCCGTGACGGTTCCCGTCACACCAACCACACTGGTCGGAACTCTCGACCCCGGTGGAACGAGGGCGACGCTTGCTGTCTGTTCGGCCACGCACGCTGCAACCACCGCGCCTCGCGTCGGTTTCACCTCACCGTGGAGCGACAACTCACCGATCGACACGAAGTTGCGGTCATGCTCCCCGAGGCCCTCGCTTGCTTGGACGACGCTCAAGGCGATCGGCAGGTCGTAGAGCGCTCCCGTCTTGGGAAGATCCGCCGGCGACAGCGAAACGACAACCCTGCCGGGCGGAAAGCGAAACCCGGACGCCTTGACAGCCGACCTCACCCGTTCGCGAGATTCACGCACGGCGGCATCCGGGAGTCCCACGATGATGAACTGGCCCCTCCCTCCGCCCACCGTCGTCTCGACGCGGACCGGTCGTGGATCGACACCGACAAGGGCACATGAGGTAACGAATCTGTTCATACGTCAAACGTATGTCGAGGGTCTGACAAGAACGCGTGGTGGGGGTCAGACGACTGAACGCACCCGGCGAACGATGCTACGGAAGCGGTGATCCACAATCCGTGAACCACGTGATCCCATCAGGCGTGGCACGGACATGCATCGGTGTCTGGGTTTGACTGCCCCCAAGCACGAGATCGACCAGAAGCGTCCACGAATCCTCGATCTCGGTGGTGAGTCCATCCGTTGGGTAATCCCACGGTTCCTTGACAGCGCTGATCAGCTTGGGCCCCGACAGGGTGCCCACGACACCGCTGAGATACTCTGCGCATTGGTCCGACCCGTATCGGGCAATCGTTGCGGCGTCGAGCGTTTCCAACAACTCGGCTGCAAAGAGAGCGTCGTGGGATTGACCGAAGTCGTGGAGGAATCCCTCGAAATCCGGCATGGACGGAGCGGCGCCATTCGGCGAGTCCGCGGCAATTGGTGGGGTGTCGCCGAACCACAGCCCATCGGGGTTCACCGAGCCGTCCACAGGAAAGATCCAATCCGGTCGGCTGTCGAGCGCGTCAATCGCAGGGACGCATCCGCCAATCGGTCCTTCCGACGAGCCGACAACGATGTCGTCGACCGCAAACTGGACCGGGATGGCTCCGCCTGGCCCGTCGGACACGATGGATGAGACCGAATAGGTTCCGTAGTGGTCAATCGGGATCGGGATCTCGGCAACGGAACCGATGATCGGTGCGCTGTTGGGTGCGATCCCGCCGGCATCAACGGTCAGCTCGGTTCCGTCTGGGATCGGTCCGCTCTGACCGCCAACGAGCAGGAGAAGCATGAAATAGCTGAGGGAGCCCGGAAAGCCGGCAAGCGGCGAATGCGTCACGTTCGCACATCCATATGGCACCCCGATACCAACTGCGACGGCCGGGGGTTCGGGCGCAGGTTCATCGACGGGAGGTTCATCGGTCCCGACGTTCTCCGTGGTGTCCTCCTCTGGTGCGGCGACATCGGTGTCGGCCGGGTCGGGATCACTGCTGACCGGTGCGCTCGGGACTGCGACAACCGGTGCGTCGTTGCCTGCGGTGACCAACAGAAACACGACGAACACGGCGAGAAGCGTGACGATGACCGCCGTGACCACAGCCACCCACGGCAGATCCGGAAGACGTGAACTCTGAGCGCCGGTCAAACCCCCGAGAAGGCCCGGTGCGCCGGTCGGTCGGTACGGCAAACCCATCCGGCGGTACACCCGTCGAAGGAATGCGTCTTCGACAGCTGTCTTTCCGACGCGGTCATTCGGCAAGCCGACCTCCACCCCGCTGTTTTCGAGTTGCTTTCTCACTCTGCCCCGGATGATCGCTCCGAGTTCACCGAGGGCGGTGTTGAGTTCCTTGGTGATGGCGGCCTGCTCGGCGTAGAGCGGTCGAAGCAGGCCGTTGATCTGGGCACCGACGCCGATGGCGGCCGCGCTCTGCGCATTGGGGCCGCCGCCCTCGATCTTCTGTTCGTCAAGGGTGCCTTGCGCTTCCGCAAGTTTGCCCTCGAGACCGGCGATCTTCTTGTTGACCGCATCCAATCTTTGCTGAATGGCGTCGATCTTGGTGCGTGCGGTCTTGATGCCGCTCTGTTCGGCGGTGGTGAATCCGTCGGGACCCCCTCCCGCTGCCCATGCCTCCTCGGCTTGAGCGCCGGTCAATTCATGTTCGAGCTTCTCGACTTTGCCTCGCCAGTCGAGCTGCTCCTGGAGATCCTTCGCCGTCCCTCCGACCACCTTGCCGTCCACCATCCGCACACCGGGGTGCGGCGGATTTCCCTTGACCTGCTTGAGCTGGCGTTCAAGCTGACCGACCGTGGAGTCAAGCGGTTCGGGTGTGGTCGGCGTCTGCTGAGGAGTGGTGCCTTGGCCTTTTACCGGAGTTTCAGTCGGCGGAGGGCCGGCTTGTGGGGTTCCTCCCGCCTGCTTGATTTCACGCCGGACTTGGTTCCTGCGGTTATTGGCGCGGTCGAGTTTGTCCAAGTCATAGTCGTCGCTTCCCGATTCACGCAACTCATTCTGACGTTTGATGGTCTGTGAAAGCTCGCGGTACTCGTCCTGGAGTTTCTTCAGCGAATCATTCGGCACGCAGCCCTCCCCGGTTCGGCACGACCCTAGCGCACGATGCGTGGCCGCACCGTCTGCGCCCAATGCCGCCGGATTGGCAGTGACTTGAAGCTACAGACCCTTGAACTCGGGCGGCCGTTTCTCCACGAAGGCAGCTGCACCTTCGGCAAGATCCTCTGACCCGAGCAGAATTGCCTGGCTCTGCTCCTCAAAGGAAAGCGCCTGTTCGAACGTCATCGAAGACGATCGATCCATCGCACGTTTGATCATCGATTGGGCGAGAGGTGCCCCGGCGGAGAGGTCCAGCGCAATCTCGCTCACGCGTGTTTCGAGCGAATCAGCAGGAACCACCTCGCAAACGAGTCCCATGTCAAGAGCTTCGTCAGCGTTCACAACCCGACCGGTGAGGGCAAGTTCTCGTGCTCGTGCCAGGCCCACGAGTCGCGGTAGGAGCCATGTTCCTCCGAAATCGACGGTGAGGCCCCGTTTGACGAAGATCTCGGCGAACCGGGCACGTTCTGACGCAACCACGATGTCGCAGCCGAGCGCAAGGTTCATACCGGCCCCCACGGCAACGCCGTCGACGGCGGCGATGGTTGGCTTCGAGAGCCGGTGGAGGGCAACTGCTGCTGCATTGGTGCGCCGCATGCGGGCCGCGTTGTCAGCCGCGCTCGGTACGTCGGCGAAGTCCCGGTTCATGTCGGCACCTGAACAGAAGTGGCCGTCCGCCCCCCGTATGACCAGTACGCGGGCCCCGGATTCCTCAAAGTCATTGAAGACGTCCGCAAGATCTGACCACGCGGTCGGTGGTATTGCGTTCATGCGTCCGGGGTTCGACATCGTCAACCATCGCACGCTGCCGCGGTCCGTTGCTGTCACGAAATCAGCCATGGCCACCAGCGTACCCGGCTCGGCAGCGCAGAGCTTGGCGCTGATTTCGGGCTCGTTGCCGTAGCATCCGACCATGCCCAGGGACCCCGTGCCATTTCGCGACGATCCTGCGCCGTTCGGTGAAATCGACGGTGAGATCGTTCAGCCGATCCAGCCCTATCAGGCGCGCAAGCCCTACATCTGTCCCGGATGTGAGTCCATCATCGATGCAGGCGTCGGTCATCTCGTGGTGGTACCCCAGATTGCGCCGGACCTCCGACGGCATTGGCACCGAGGCTGTTGGTACAAGGAACGGCGCAGACGCGGCCACCACCGCTCAGTCCACGCCTCGTAACCAACGGATCTCTACGCCGGTCAACGACATGGCAACAGTCACGATGTCGATGCGGTCAATTTTCCGATCAGCGCTTGCGGCCGTCCGGGCGATCAGCGACATCTTGCGTTCGTCGACGGCTTCGATCGGATCGGAACCGTCCGATGTGGTCTTCACCTCAACGGCAGCGGTCCGGCCCTCGTCATCGATGATCAGATCGATCTCTCCCCCGTCGGCCCTGACGTTGCGAGCAACGACGCGACATCCTCTGTCAACGAGGAAGCGCGCCGCGGTGCTCTCGCCGAGGGGCCCCGAAGGCGGCACATTGGATCTCACATCTCGACAGTACGAATTGTGGACGATCGGTTCTAGTGGTCCGCGCTGGCGTCGATCTCTTCGATGTTGACGTCCCGGAAGGTCATGACGCGGACGCTACTGACGAATCGAGCGGGTCGGTACATGTCCCAAACCCATGCATCTTCAAGGGTGATCTCGAAATAGGCGGAGTCGCCGACGCTCAGAGTCTTGACGTCGACCTTGTTTGCGAGGTAGAACCGTCGTTCGGTCTCGACAACGAACTTGAACATGCGAAGGACGTCGCGGTATTCGCGATAAATCTTCAGTTCAACGTCTGATTCGTATCGTTCGAGGTCCTCGTCACTCATGTGAATAGCGTAGGAGGATGGTTCGTCCTAGGCAGTCGATTCAACGGGGACTAGAGCCCTCCCCATCGGCTCGGAGGCCAGATGATGACGAATGCCTTCCCGACCACGTCATCGATCGGAACGGGGCCGAACGACCGGCCATCAGATGAATGGCACCGGTTGTCACCCATCACCAACAGGTGATCACTGGGGACGGTTGTCGGGCCATAATCTGCCGTTCCGCAGCTTGACGGTGGTGTGGCATCTGCCGCGAGATACGGTTCGTCGACTTCTGCACCGTTGACGAACAGTTGGTTCTGGACAAGCTGCACCTCGTCGCCAGGCAATCCGACGACACGCTTGATGAATTCTGACTGGGGCGTTGCGAGTCCGATCGATTCGAACAGGTTGCGGAATGCGCTTGACAGCATGTTCTCGGACGGCTCCTCGAAGCCGGGGCGTGGATCATCGAATACGACCACATCGCCACGCGCAATGTCTCCGATGCTGTAGGAGATCTTGTTGACAAGCACACGGTCCTCAATCTGGAGCGTCTCTTTCATCGAGCCAGACGGGATGAAGAATGCCTGGAACAGAAAGGTCTTGATGACAACCGCTACCACGAGCGCCACGGCAATGAGGATGGGTAGTTCGAGCCAGAAGGGCATCGCCTTCTTCTTCGGGATCTCCGTCGATGTCGCTACGGCCTCGAACTCGCCGGTGTCGGAGTTGGGGTCGATGGGATCAAGGTTGTTGGGGTCGACGGGGTTCACCTGGAAACAATACCTTCGCCGTCGATGAATCCCCCGGAGTCGGTTGGTTCATAGTTCTTTCCACCGAGGTAGTCGTGCCACAGCATCCGAGCGGCGGCAGATCGGTACGGTGACCACGCTGTGGCGATGTGATCACAGGATTCCCTGTCCGGAACACCGTCGAGTCCAAGCACACGGCTCATGGAAACGTAGAGCGCCCGGTCCCCCGTGGGCCACACATCGGGCGCACCGTTGACGAAGAGCACGAAACAAGACGCCGTCCAGCGGCCGACACCGCGGATGGCAACCAGCCGCTCGATGGCATCTTCCTTCTCCAGTCGCGAGATGGCCTCGAGGTCGAGGTCCGAGGCTTCGATCATCTCAGCGATCCCACGGACATAGCCAGCCTTCTGCCGAGAGAACCCGTCTCTGCGAAGCTCGTCGTCGTTGAGGGTCAGTAAGTTGGATGGTGACACGGAACCGATGCGGGTCTCGAGCCGATTGAACGCCGCGTTGGCGGAGGCAAGGGAAACCTGCTGTTCGAGCACAAGGCGTGTCAGCGTCGCAAACGTTGGCGGTCGGCGCCAACCCGGTGGATCGCCGTTCTTCCGGAGAAGTTCTGCGAAAACGGGATGTGCCCCTGCGAGGGCGCTGTATCCACCCGTGGAGGTGTCAGCGTGCATCCGTCGACGTTAGGTGCGCTTTTCCTTGATGCGTGTGGCCTTGCCGATCCTGTCGCGCAGGTAGTACAGCTTCGCACGGCGCACATCACCGCGACGGGTCACGGTGATCGACTGGAGAATGGGTGAATGCAAGGGAAAGATCCGCTCGACACCGACGCCGAAGCTGATCTTCCGCACTGTGAACGTCGCCTTTGACCCGCTGCCACCGTTGCGGGCGATCACGATGCCTTCGAACGCCTGGATTCGCTCTCGTTCCCCTTCAATGACTCGAACATCAACACGCACAGTGTCACCGGGCCCGAAGTCCGGGATGTCATCGCGCAGCTGCGCCTGTTCGATCTGTTCGATCGTATTCACGGGGTCCTCCGAAAGTCACAACAGTGAGGTGATTGGAGTGAGATTCTACCGACACCGTATCCGTACCGCCCGAGGTGTTGGGGTGCATGTCGCTAGTCGTCGAGGAGATCCGGTCTCCGCAGCGCGGTCCGTTCCCTGCGCTGCTCGGCACGCCATTCGGCGATCTTTGCGTGGTTCCCGCTCATCAGAACCTCCGGGACGTCCCACCCCCGGAAGCTTGCAGGTCGCGTGTAGTGGGGTTCTTCGAGGAGGCCGTCTCCGCGGAAGGATTCTGCCTCTGTCGATTCGGGATTCCCGATCACCCCGGGAAGCAGGCGGGCGACACCTTCGATGATTGCCGCGGCAGCAACTTCTCCGCCGAGTAGAACGAAATCGCCGAGAGAAATCTCCTCGTCGATGAAATGGTCCGCAATGCGTTGATCGATCCCCTCGTATCGTCCGCACACCAGCGTGACTTCGGACATCGTCGCATACCGATCAAGGTGATCCTGCCGTAGCGGTGCTCCGCTTGGTGTGAGGAGTACCCGGTGTGTGGAAGCGAGTGGGTCCAGAGTGAGGGCAAGGGGCTCGGGCATCATCACCATGCCCGCCCCACCCCCGAAGGGCGCATCGTCGACCTGTCGGTGGACACCATCGGCGTGGTCCCTCGGATTGTGGAACTCAACCTCAAGATCGCCGGCAGCGATCGCCTTGCCGACGAACGACACCTCAAGCGGCGAGGTGAAGTACTCGGGAAACAGCGTGACGAGATGGAACCGCATTGCTAGTCCCTGACGCGGAAGGCGTCGACCAACAAGGCGGCCGTGTCCTGTGCGATTTCGGCCACCTGGCCTGCCGGGTCCTTGGAGTCCATCACGATCTTGCCCCCGGTCATGATGATCTGCTCGATCATCCGTCCGGCGAGGCGCGGCGGATACTCCTTGAAGATTCCCTGCATCACACCGGCGCGGTAGACGTTGGCGAATTCCGACGCAAGACCCTCGTGGGCCTCGGCTATGTCGCGCTGAGCCTCCGGGGTCAACCTTGGGACTTCGGTATGGAGAATGAGACCCATGTGGTCGGTCCCGACGAATTCGACCATGCGAGCGGCAAGTTCCCCCAGGCGTTGATCCGGTGGGAGGTTCGAGTCGACCGACGCAAGGATCTCCTCCGTGGTTTGGGGAAGATCTCGACGGACGAGCTGGATCAGTAGATCTTCCTTGGACGAGAAGTGTTCATAGAACGTGGTCCGCCCGATACCGACCGATGAGGTGATGTCAGCATGCGACATCTCCGAGTAGCCAACCTGGGCGATCAGATCACGGGCCGCGTCGAACATGGCGTTGCGCAGTTCGGCGGTGGAGGCTCGTGTCGGCATGGTGTAAGCGTACTGACGATCCCATGCACACTCAGCCACCGCGAGCACCTCGCAAACCGACAGTTCGTCGGGAATAAAACGCAATAGCGTGCCCCCAATGGCGCGACGCTTCACGATCCTCATCAGCATTTTTGGCATGATCCTGGCCGCGTGTTCGGCGGATTCCGGTGAGCCCACAACGACGCTTCCCGCGACCTCCGACGACTCGACATTCGTGGGTGCCGACGGTGTGACAAGCGATATATCTGACACATCACGAATTGTGGTGCTCAATGGCGACCTCGTCGAAGTGATGTTCGCCCTCGGCGCAGGCGATCGCGTCATCGGACGGGATCTGACCACAACCTATCCTCCCGAGGCACTCGCCGTGCCTCACATCGGACTCGGCAGGAAGCTCAATGCCGAAGCCGTGATCGGGCTTGCGCCGACGCTGGTGATCGGCGACACCCAGATTGAGCCGCTCTCGGCCATCGAGCAGATACGCGCAGCGGGGATTCCGGTGGTGATTCTTGACGTTGAGGCGACACTCCCCGGCGTGAGTCGCAAGATCAAGACGGTTGCCGACATTCTCGACCTTGACGATGAAGGCGCTGACCTTGTCCGGGACGTTGAGGCCGAGGTCCAGGAGGCACTTGATCTCGTGGCGCAGGCAGCTGACATGCCGCGCGTTGGCTATGTCTACGTGCGCGGTCCTGAGACGCTGCTGATGTTCGGGAACGGGATGCCGACGCATTTCCTCATCGAGGCTGCCAAAGGCATCGACGCCTTCGGCGAGGCGGGAGTGACCTTCGCCGTGCCACTCGATGCCGAGCAGCTCGTTGCCGCCAGCCCCGACGTGTTGATCACGCCGATTGAGGGGTTCGACCTGATAGGTGGAATGGACGCGTTCCTCGCACTCCCCGGGGTTTCAGAGACCCCCGCAGGCATGACCAAAGCGATCATCACCTATGACGAAGCGCTGTTCCTCGGGATGGGTCCCCGCACCGGTGAGGCACTCATGCAACTCGTCCTTGACCTGCATCCCGAGTTGGCCAAACCGTGAAACCCGGCCGGTCGACCACGTCGATCGTGTTGATCGGGCTGCTGTGTGTCGTCTTCACCGTCATCGTATCGGTGAGTGTCGGATCGGTTTCGGTTTCGATTTCGGACTCGTTCCGCGTACTCGCCAGTCATCTGCTCCCCATCGATGTTGATGTTTCTCCGCTCGCGGACGCAATCGTTTGGAACATTCGTATGCCGCGGGCGATCGTTGCGTTGCTCACCGGCGCCGTCCTCGGCGTCACCGGCACCGTGCTTCAGGGCTCGCTCAAGAACCCCATCGCTGATGCTCAGCTCGTTGGATTGTCCTCAGCCGCCGCGGTCGGTGCGCTGCTCGGTTTCTGGCTCGGCTACGCATCGGGTGGCCCGACCGTCGCGGTAGCGGCGGGAGCTGTGTCAGGTCTCCTGGGCGCGCTCGCCGTGCGGTGGCTCGCTGGCAAGGTCGGAGGTGAGCCGAGTCGCTTCATCCTTGTCGGGATCGGCGCTGGTCTTGGTCTCGGAGCGCTGGTCGCCACGGCTTCGATCGCAATCCACGATCCCCGTATTCCCGATGTGACATTCTGGTTCTTCGGCGGTCTCGGTGCCGCGACCTGGGGCGTCGCTGGCGCTCTTGCAATTGCCGCTATGTTGACGCTCGGGGGAATCATGCCGCTTGCTCGGAAGCTTGATGTACTGAGCCTCGGGCACGAACCGGCGCGACACGTCGGGGTGAACGTCGCAACCACCTTGGCTGTGGTTCTTGCGCTCGTCGGGCTCGGTACGGGTGCAAGTGTCGGAGCTGCCGGTGTGGTCGGGTTCGTGGGCCTGGTCGGCGGACGAGTCGCTTCACGGATGGTCGGTCCGCACCACAAGCATGTGATCCCGGCGTCGGCATTCATCGGGGCGGTGTTTGTGATCGGCGCAGATGTGGTTGGCCGTATCGCTGGATTGGGTTTCGAAGTGCCGGTTGGCCTCATCACAACCGTCCTTGGAGGTGCCTACCTCGTGTGGTTGATCGCCAGAAACAAGGTGCCCGTATGACACGCTCCGACATGAGTCGGTTGGAGATCCACTCCCTGTCGGTCACCCTCGGGGACCGCGCGGTGCTCTCAGATTTCAGCCTCACGCTTGATGGGGGCGAGTTCGTTGCCGTGGTAGGACCGAACGGCTCCGGGAAATCAACACTTCTTAGAACGATTGCGGGAGATCTGGTGCCGACAAACGGTTCTGTCCGGATTGACGGCGTCAACCCTGCCGCCGTTGATGCGGCGACCGCTGCAACAATCCGGTCGTATCTGCCCCAGACGCATGTCACCGACATTGGCTTTGACGTCGCGACCGTGGTCGGCTTCGGGGCGTATACGAGCGATGGCATCGAGGAACCAAGGGAGCGCGTCAACACGTCGATGCGCCGCGTTGGGGTGGCGGACCTTGCGGGTCGTCCCTTTCGGGAGCTCTCGGGTGGTGAGCAGCGCAGGGTGACAATTGCACGGGTGCTCTGTCAGGACGCTCCGCTGATGCTCCTTGACGAACCGACCGACAGCCTCGACCTAGGACACGCTGATCGGGTGATGTCCGTCGCAGCCGACGAGGCATCAAAGGGAAGAATCGTCGTCTCGACGAGCCACGATCTGAACGCGGCAGGCAGACACGCAACCTCGATGGTTCTCATGCACAATGGCCACGTCATCAGGTCAGGCACACCGAGTGAGGTCCTTGATGCCGATCTCCTCAGCGACGTCTACGAGACAACGGTGACCGTGCTCCCCCACCCCACGACCGGCACCCCCATCGTCATCCGCTAGGTCTGAAGTCAGACATCAGACATCAGACGTCAGACGTCAGATGGTGGTTGGTACGCTGGCTGCATGCTGCACGTCGATCGGCGCGGGGGAAACCCATGTTCCTGAGCGGTGCTTCCTTTCGACGCCGGGTGGTTGCCAGCTTTTTGGGACTGTTGATGCTCGCTGCCGGTTGCAGTGACTCGGGACCGTGGACGCCAACACCGACCGACGGACCATCCGCCCGTGGTGACATGTCGTTCGTATGCAACGACGAGATCGGGTTCTTCATCTGGGGTGGCGCACTCCCGCCCAGCGGTGTCGGGCGTCGGGTGTTTTCCGATGGCGCAATCCTGCGATCCGACGGTTGGAGCGAGATTCCGAATGGGCCAATGACCGCCCGAGGAAACGCTGGAGCCATAGCGATCAACAACGGAATCTTCGTTTGGGGCGGTTCTGGATCTGTGGTGGCGGCAACCGACCCCGAAGACTTTGACTTCCCAACCGATGGTGGTATCTACGACGTTGACGCGCAGTCTTGGAAGCTGGTGCCGCCAGCCCCGCTCTATGGGCGTCCCGATCCCAAGTTGGCAGTCGCTCGTGCGGAAGTCCTCATATACGGACCACCGGCACCGCAGAGTCCTGCGTGGCAGAAGCCTGCGGCAGCGATATTCGACATAGATCGAATGGAGTGGAGAAATGTGAAGCCTCCACCTGCGGAGGCATTCGTCGTCGGGGTGAATGACGAATTCGTGGCGTTCGGAGACGGGATGATGCTTCGATACTCAGATCCGGATGACGATTGGCAGCCGGCCGATATTGTCGGAGAAGCGAGCATCGGCACCCTCACGGCAGCGTTTCCAAGCGAGGACGGCGGTGTTCTGTTGTTCCAACCAGATGCAACCCTCAGATACAACCCGGTATCCGAAGAAGTGGCGCTGATCGGCAAAGGT
>QQUL01000281.1 GCA_008501565.1 Armatimonadota bacterium | reverse complement strand
TCTGAAGGTCGTCCAGCCGTTCGCCGACGGAAAGAACGACCCACAGGGCATGATTCTGCAGGCGATCCCCGTGATCCCACCGGACCTTCGTCCGATGGTGCAGCTTGACGGTGGTCGCTTCGCGACATCGGACATGAACGATCTGTACCGCCGTGTGATCAACCGGAACAATCGACTGAAGCGTCTGATCGACCTCGGGGCCCCCGAGATCATCGTCAACAACGAAAAGCGTATGCTCCAAGAAGCGGTCGACGCGTTGTTCGACAACGGTCGCCGCGGTCGCGCCGTCACCGGTCCGGGCTCCCGACCGCTCAAGTCCCTCTCTGACATGTTGAAGGGGAAGCAGGGCCGGTTCCGTCAGAACCTGCTCGGAAAGCGCGTCGACTACTCGGGCCGTTCGGTCATTGTGGTCGGTCCCGACCTGAGGCTGCACCAGTGCGGTCTGCCCAAGATCATGGCTCTTGAGCTCTTCAAGCCGTTCGTCATGAAGCGACTTGTTGATCTCGACATTGCTCAGAACATCAAGGCTGCGAAGCGGATGGTTGAGCGTCGTCGTCCCCAGGTGTGGGATGTCCTCGCTGACGTCATCCAGGAACACCCTGTCCTGCTGAACCGTGCGCCAACATTGCACCGTCTCGGCATTCAGGCGTTCGAACCTGTGATCATTGAGGGCAAGGCAATCCAGTTGCACCCCCTCGTGTGTGAGGCGTTCAACGCGGACTTTGACGGTGACCAGATGGCTGTTCACCTTCCACTGTCGGCAGAGGCGCAGGCTGAGGCCCGCGTGTTGATGTTGTCATCCAACAACGTTCTTCGTCCCGCTGACGGTCGTCCCATCGTGACGCCGTCCCAGGACATGATCATCGGGATGTACTACCTGTCGGCGATGAAGGAAGACGCCCCCGGAGCGGGTCGTGCCTTCTCATCGGTTGATGAAGCGATGATGGCGTACGAAAAGGGAGATCTCGGACTCCACGCGCCCATCAAGTTGCGAGTGGGTTGGCTTGCCGGAGAAGAGAAGCTCCACGCTGAGCTCAAGCCGCTACTCAAGCATCTCATTGACGATGAGCCGGTTCACCCCGACAGCCTCACTGACACGACACTCGGGCGTGCCTTGGTGAACGGTGCGTTCCCACCCGGTTTCCCGTATCTGAACGACGTTCTCAAGAAGGGTGACATCCGCACAATCGTCGAAGAGGTGATCCACACCTACGACAAGCCGGACGTTGCCAACACGCTTGACAACATCAAGGAACTCGGTTTCCACTACGCAACGACCGCTGGTCTCACGATTGGCCTTCAGGATGTGAAGACGCCTCCGGAGAAAGCGGAGATCCTTGCGGCATTCGAGGCAGAGGCTGCGAAGGTCGAGAGCCAATTCCAGAAGGGCATCATCACAGACGATGAGCGGCATTCGGCACTGATCGAGATCTGGACGAACGCCACAGACAGCGTCAAAGACGCCATGCAGCGCACACTCCAGGCCGATCCGTTCAACCCGATGGACATGATGGTCAACTCGGGTGCTCGCGGGAACATCATGCAGCTTCGTCAGATCGCTGGCATGCGTGGCCTCGTTGCGAACCCGAAGGGCGAGATCATCCCACAGCCCATCAAGGCGAACTTCCGCGAGGGACTGACCGTTCTCGAGTACTTCATCTCGACGCACGGTGCCCGCAAGGGTCTCGCCGATACGGCGCTGCGAACGGCGGACTCGGGGTATCTCACTCGGCGTCTGGTCGATGTCTCACAGGAGATCATCATCCACGAGGAGGAGACTGAGGATCCGGGTCTTGTCATTCAGGTCAGAGATGCCAAGGGCAACGTCGTCCGTCATCTCCGTGATCGGATCTTCGGCCGCGTCCTTGCAGAGGACGTCAAGATTGAGCGCAAGTTCGCCGAACTTCCGGATGGACGAAAGCTGAGAAAGGGCTTCGTCCTCGACCGTGAAGCCGTCAACGGGCTCAACGAACTCAAGGAAGTCACGGAGCTTCGTGTCCGGTCACCCTTGACCGACACGAGCCGTCACGGGATCTCACAGCTGTCGTACGGGATTGATCTCGCGACAGGTGCGATGGTCGAGCCGGGGACTGCCGTCGGCATCATGGCCGCGCAGTCCATCGGCGAGCCAGGAACACAGTTGACGATGCGAACATTCCACACCGGCGGTATCGCTGGTGAGGACATCACGCACGGTCTCCCTCGTGTGACCGAGCTCTTCGAGGCCCGGACACCGAAGGGTGTCGCAATCCTCGCAGAGGCTGGCGGTGCGGTTCGAATCGACAAGGATCCAGACACTGGTGACCGATCGATCGTGATCGTTGATGGCGACGAAGAGATCTCGTACGCCCTGCCGGTTCGTGCCCGTCTCAAGGTCGCCGAAGGCGACATCATCGAGCCAGGGACGCAGTTGACTGAAGGTCCCTTGGACCCGAAGGAAGTACTCAACATCCAGGGCATCCGTGCGTGCCAGCGGTACCTCGTCGAGCAGGTGCAGGAGGTGTACCGCTCACAGGGCGTGGACATCCACGACAAGCACATCGAGATGATCGTCCGCCAGATGCTGCGTCGAGTCAGGATCGTGAACCCCGGTGATGGTCCGTGGCTCCCAGCCGAGCTGGTTGACAGCCAAGAGTTCCGTGACATCAACAAGGAGCTCGTCGAAGCCGGTTCGAAGCCTGCCGAGGGACGTCCCGAGTTGATGGGTATCACGAAGGCATCGCTTGCAACCGATTCATGGCTGTCTGCTGCATCGTTCCAGGAGACGACGAGGGTCCTCACCGAGGCATCACTCAACGCCAAGTCGGACTACATGCGCGGCCTCAAGGAGAACGTCATCATCGGGAAGCTCATCCCTGCCGGTACCGGTTCCACCGGCTACCAGCAGATCGAGCCGATGATCCCCGGTGCAGCGGTACCGACGGCTGGCGACCTCTTCGGAGACTACGAAGTCGAATCGAAGACGGAAGCCCTGCCAGCGGACCCAGCCGAGTGGCTTGCGTCCCTCGGTGGAGATTCCGATTCCGACGACGGCTGATCGACGACGGAATAGTGACGACGGAAAGGGAGCGGCGAAGGCCGCTCCCCTGCGGGGGGACGCGACGAGGTTTGGGGAGGAGCAGGGGGCTTTGGTTGAGGACAGGGTGGGATGCCCCTGCGTTGCTAGTTCGTTGGCATCCCGGTGTCCATGCCCATGGGGTCTTCCCATTCGGGCGGCTTCGGGATGTTCAGTTTCTCCATGAGTTCGTCGAACCCGTCATCTCCGCGCCTCAGCAGGTTCCCACTCTCGACATTGAAGAAGGTCTCAGACCATGCGTCGGCCGTCCGATCCTCGTCCTTGCCGACCCAGCGCTCGACCGCTCCGTACGCCGGTGCGATCCAGCCGTCGACCGGGTCGTTTCCCCCGTAGTCCCTGAGGTGTGTGGCAAGAACCCATTCCTCGTAGCTTGATGCACCAGCCCCCACGTACGAGCTCGTCGGCGAGGTGTCGCGATCGCTCGTCGTCTTGTGGTTCTCGTCGTACCCGGACCCGGCCATACCATCGAAGTCATCAGGCGGACCGGCCAAACCGTCCAGATCCTTCTCTCGGACGGGGGCGATGTCGTGTCCGCCCCGCTGCTTGCCGAACTTGATGACCATCAAGAGGAGGATGATTAGCGCGATCGGGGCTAGGACGAACCACAAGAGGCTCTGGAAGGTGAACCACCCCGCCGACTCGTCATCTGTCGCGTCAGGGTCGTCGCCAGCGGAGATTGCGGTAGCTCCGAGGGTCGTACTGGTTGTGCTCGAACTCGTCGTTGATGACGAGGCGGAGGAATCTGGCGGTGGTGGCTCACCGGTTTCGGCCGGTTGTGCAAACTCGTTGGTGAACGCCAGGGCGGAGTCGCGGTAGCTCTGATCGATGTCGCCGTAGGTGAGCCCACCATCGGCGAAATCGCTCCCAAGATCGAAGTCGAATGTGAGTTCGCCTTTTACACCGTCGATGGGTACGTGCTGGGCGAACATGTCATCGAGCGTCGGGTTCTCCGAGTATGACAGGGTGACGCCCATGCCATCCGGGATGCTTGGCGCGACCCATCCGATGTAGAGGTAGCCCGTTTGGTCCTCTTCTTGCCCGTGGAACCAGAACCTGATCAGCTGTTCCTGATACTGCTGCCAACCTTCGGCATAATCGGCGAAGGTGGCGAACTCCTGTCCGTCGAACATACCCCAGTTCGCGACGTTTCCGTATCCGATGAGTGGATCCCAGTCGAACAAAGGCGAAACCTCGAGGACTTCGTCTCCGAAGTAGGTGAAGTCGAAGGAGGCTTCGACGATGTCGTCGACCTCTTCTGGGGCAGCATCCTGGTCCCGCTTGCCAAAGAAGAACAGCTCAAGGAAGCGGTCCGGGAGATTGGTCCACTCGATCTTCATCAACGTCGCCGTTGCCGCCGTGTGACCCTCGAAGTAATCCGGATTCCCCGGGCTACCGATGTTGACCAACGGCTCACCGAACAGCGTTCCCTGGGGACCGCTGCGCACTTCGGGACTGTTCTGGATGGTGTACTCGGCTCCAAACGCTGTGAGGTACTCCTCAAGCTTGTCTGGGCGGACCAGCATTGTGGCCGTTTCGGTTATCTCCATGCTCGGTGGGGAAGAGTCGGTGTCGTCGAAGAGCGGTTTGAACTCTCTGAAACTCCGTTCGACCGG
>QQUL01000134.1 GCA_008501565.1 Armatimonadota bacterium | reverse complement strand
GATTGGGCGAAGGCCCTCGACATCCTCGGTGTCGAGACCCTTTCGTCGGAATCAGTCGACACGACGCTCGGCGTCGTGGTCAAGTATGAAGAGGATCTCGACGCTGTCAGAGCAGCCGGGGTGGAGTCAATCGCATGACCGCTGGCCGCGTGGTGTCAGGCGAGGTCGCTGCCGGGAACCTTGTCGCATTCACCCGATCCCTCCGTGATGCCGGGTTCGCCGTCACACCGAGCACAACCCAAGATCTCGTGGAAGCGACCCGGATCGTCGGAATGCATTCCGGTAGCGATGTCCGAGCGGCGTTCGCTGCCGTGGTCGTGACCCGGCATGCACAAATCCCGCGATTCCATGAGATCTTCGACCAGTTTTTCTCCGGTGAGGTCCTCTACCGCCTCGATGACGTGGTGAACCGAGCGGCATCGACCCGAAGCGAGACCCGGTCGCCGCGTATCTCGGTCGGTGCCTCTTCGGAACCCGCTGACCAAGACGACGTTGTCGAGGTCCCGTCGATTGTCGGTGGCTCGTACGCTGAACGGCTCGTGGACGTCGATTTCGCCGACCTCACTGACGAAGAAGCCGCTGCTCTCGCCGAACTGCTGTCATCGATGGTGTGGAGCCCGTCGAGCTATCGATCGCGACGGTGGATGGCGTCGCGGACGGGTCCCGTTCCCGACATGCGACGCACACTTCGGGAGGTGATCGGGCCGAAGAGCGACCTCATGCCGCTGTCGTTCTCTCGACGCCGACCCAAGCAGCGTTCACTCGTCATCCTTGCTGACATCTCCGGCTCCATGGAGCGATATGCCGAGATGTTGCTGCACTTTGTCCACGGAGCACAACACCGGTTCACTGCAGTCGAGTCGTTCGTGTTCGCCACGCGGCTGACTCGAATCACGCGCGAGCTCAGGCGCCGGAGCGTGTTCGATGCCCTGGCGGATGTTTCGAATGTGGTTCCCGACTGGTCTGGAGGAACACGGATCGGGGAGGCGGTTGCCACTTTCAACAGGGAATGGTCCCGACGAATCGGTGCCGGAGGAGCGATCGTCCTGATCATTTCCGACGGTTGGGATACCGGTGACCCCGACGTGCTTGCATTCGAGATGAGGCGACTCGCACGATCGGTTCACCGCATCATCTGGCTCAACCCACTTGCCGGGCACGACGGTTTTGCACCCGAGGCCGGGGGGATGGCGGCAGCCTTCCCGTTCGTCGACGATTTGTTGGCAGGTGGCACCGCTCGTAACCTGAGAGAGCTGGTAGATCTGTTGCAATCGGACGGAAACGATCGAAGGAGCGTCGGAGCCACATGAGAGAGATTCTCGATGTACGGGATCGATGGATCCGTGAGGGCAAGGCCGTCGCCGTAGCCACGGTTGTGTCGGTCAAGGGATCAGCACCCCGAGGTGTTGGAGCCAAGATGCTGATTTCGTCCGATGGCGAGATGGAGGGGTCGGTCAGCGGTGGCTGCGTCGAGAATGATGTCCGTGAGCATGCCACGGGTGTCCTTGAGTCCAACACCCCACGTCTGGTGACGTACGGGATTGCCGACGACGATGCTTTCGAGGTCGGGTTGACATGCGGCGGGACGATCGAAGTGTTCATCACACCATGGTGAATCCCGTCGTCGATGCCGTTTCGGAGTTGAAGAAATCCGAGCGTCTCGGAGCAATGATCTCGGTGATTGAAGGTCCCGACCTGGGAGCAGCCGTCGTCGTTGACCGCGACCGTGGTTCCATGACCGGCGAACTCCCACAATGGTGCGACGACTCGGTGCTCGCCGACGCAAATGAGCTCATGGACCGAGAAGAGAGCAAAGCACTCGTATACGGGGACCGTCGGATATTCATCGATGTGGTAGCACCTTCCCCGGTGATGCTGATATTCGGTGCCGGACACATCGCCCAGCCACTGTCGCTGTTCGCTCGAGAGCTCGGGTTTCGGGTCGTTGTCGCAGATGCACGAGCTGCCTGGGCGACCGAAGAACGGTTCCCACACGTTGACGACCTCGTGGTCGCCTGGCCAGACGAGGTGTTCAGAAAGGTCGTGCCTGACCGTCGCACGTACGTCGTGCTGTTGAGCCATGACGCCAGGTTCGAGATCCCCGTATTCGACGCGATCCACGGCAAGCCGGTCAGATACCTGGGAGCGATGGGTTCGCGGCGGACGCATGGAATTCGGCTCGACCGCTTGAAAGAGGCCGGCTGGACCGACGATGAGCTCGCATCGATTCATGGTCCGATCGGGCTGGATCTGAAGGGGCAAACCCCGGCAGAAACTGCCGTGTCCATCCTCGCTGAGATCATCCAGGTCCGCTACGGCGGTTCGGGAACCGCCGCACCGCTGAGGGGTTCCGATGTCGCGATCCACTAGCACGCCTGTATCCGGGATCTGGAGTCTCGTATGAACGTCTCCGAACGGTTCGAAGTAGGGCGCAGCATCGACGACGTGTGGCCGCTCTTCAAGGATGTGCCGGGGCTGGCGCAGTGCCTTCCCGGAGCCGAGCTGACGTCCGTCAACGACGATGGCTCGTACAGCGGGAAGGTGTCGGTCAAGCTCGGCCCGATCTCCGCGTCGTTCGAGGGAAAAGCGACCGTCGATTTCGACGACCAGGCACACACCGCAAGGATTGAGGGCAGAGGTGTCGACCGATCTGGTGGGAGCCAGGGCCAAGTCGTGGTCGATGTCGTCCTCGCAGAGACCGCCACCCGTCACACCGATGTGGCGATCGACGCAAAGGTGACTCTCGCCGGTCCGATCGCCCAGTTCGGCCGGACAGGACTCGTGAGCGAGGTGTCCCGGAGGCTCATCGACGAGTTCTCTGAATGCGTCCACGCCAAGCTTGACGCCGGGACCGCAGAAGAGGCATCTGCGGTGACTGCTGGTGACGTCAAAGGGGTCTCACTCCTCTTTGCAAGTCTGTGGAGCAGCTTCTCGGGATGGCTCAAGCGTCTGTTCTCACGCTCAAAGGACTAGGACCCTGTTCCTGGTCGACCTCGCACTGGAGTCTGCAAGCGGTCGTCGTACCGAACAAGAATGCCGACCGGGATCCCGGTCAGGGAAGGTATTCCGATGTTGGGCTCGGAGCACAGCGGTTCTTCGTGCAGCGAGCCCTCTGATCGCGTATCGTGGGAGAGGTACGGTCAGCTCTGTTGTTCAGTGTCTCGAGGATCTGGGAGGTTCTCCATCGTGGAAGTCAGTATCACCGTCAACGGGACGAAACACAGTTCGGAAGTTGAACCCCGACTCTTGCTGGTGCACTACCTCCGTGAGGTTCTCGCACTCACGGGAACGCATGTGGGTTGCGACACCGGCTATTGCGGTGCCTGCACTGTCATCCTCGATGGCGATCCCATCAAGTCGTGCACGATGCTTGCTGTTCAAGCCGACGGATCCGAGATCCGTACCATCGAAGGTGTAGCAAACGGCGATGAGCTTCACCCGGTGCAGGAGGGCTTCTGGGAATGCCACGGCCTTCAATGCGGATTCTGTACTCCCGGCATGATCATGAGCTCCGTCGCGTTGCTTGAGCGCGACAACAACCCATCTGAGACTGAGATCAGACACGGTATCGAGGGGAACCTGTGTCGCTGCACCGGATATCACAACATCGTCAAGTCTGTTGAGTACGCCGGGGCGAAAATGCGTGGTGAAGATCCGAAAGGTGCATCCTCGGAGGTGACATCGTGAGTACGACAAGCGTGATGGGCGGCATCGTCCGCCGGAAGGAAGACCCATCCCTCATCCAGGGCAAGGGCACCTACGTCGACGACATCAAGCGGACCGGTGAGCTCGCGGCGGTGTTTGTCCGGAGCCCATTCGCCGCAGCGACGATCAACAGCATTGACACGGAGGCGGCAAAGGCTGCACCGGGTGTCCACGCCGTGTACACGGCCGACGATGTCAGGCACCTCGGGCTGAACCCAGCACAGGTGGCGGTCGGTACGCTCCGGCCGCTGTTGGCAGACGGTGCCGTCAAGCACGTCGGTGAGGCAGTGGCGATGGTCGTTGCCGAGAACCGCTACATGGCACAAGACGCGGCTGACCTCGTGTTTGTGGACTATGAACCGGGCGACGTTGTCGTGGATCTCAAGGAAGCGTTTGCCGACAAGGTGAAGGTGCATGGCGACACTTCGAACACCCTCCTGACATGGCATGGCCACGCCTGGTGGGAAGGCGTCATCGAGCTGCCGGATCCATCGCCAGGCATCCAGGAGGCGAAGGAACGGGACGACACGATCACGGTCAGCCTCGAAATGGTCAACCAAAGGCTCATTCCGACCGCAATAGAGCCACGTGCGGTCCTCGCTGACTGGAACAGTGGTTACGGGTCGGTCGAGTTGTGGTCAAGTTCACAGATCCCACACGCAGTCGCCGGTGCGATTGGCGTGACCTTCGGCATTCCTTCGAACAAAGTCAGGGTTGTGGCACCTGAGGTGGGCGGTGGCTTCGGCCTCAAACTCAACGTCTATCCGGATGAGATCCTCGTATGTTTCGCATCAAAGGCGCTCGGTCGTCCTGTGCGATGGACCGAGACCCGTCGTGAGGCTGGGTTTGCCTCCATCCAAGGGCGGGGTTGGGTCGGGACCGCAACGATGACCGGCACCAGCGACGGGAAGATCCTCGGGTATGAACTCGAAGCGATCTGTGACATGGGTGCCTACACGCCCACCTTCACGGCAGCAATTCCGTTGCT
>QQUL01000357.1 GCA_008501565.1 Armatimonadota bacterium | reverse complement strand
ACCGGTCCGGTACGGCAAGGGGTCGAACGTACTCGGCTTGTTGGCGACGATGCTTGTCGACGGCGGACCGGGACTTGCACGTCCGCTGCGCTTTGCGAAACGGATCGTGCGGAATCCGATGGAGTTTCTTCGGTCCCTGTCCGTGTGGAAGTGGTCCGAACGGGCGATCATCCTTCTCGTGATGCAGAGCAAGGACAACAGCCTGCGGCTGACCCGGAAGCGGGGATGGTTTCGCACCAAGCTCACGAGCGAGCAGGGCCACGGCGAACCGAATCCGACGTACATCCAGGAGGCGAACGATGCGGCCCGAACCGCTGCTGAGATCATCGGTGGAAACCCGATGAGCGCCATCCATGAAGTGCTTTTCGATACGCCGACGACAGCCCATCTCATCGGTGGTGCACCCATCGGGTCGAGCCCTCACACGGGCGTGGTCGATCCCTACCACCGCGTGTATGGACACCCAACCCTCCATGTCGTGGACGGTGCGGCCATCGGAGCAAACCTTGGTGTGAACCCCTCGTTGACGATCACCGCAATGTCGGAACGTGCGATGAGCGGATGGCCAGTGGCAGGACAGCCCGATGATCGGCCCCACCAGGGTGCGACGTACGAACCGCTTACGCAGATCACGGATCTTCGATCCGACTAGTCCCGTTGTGTCCTCCGCATTCCTGCCGGAACCGAGGTGACGCGGTTTCGTACCCTGATCTCCTCGACTTCCCGCATCTCACCCCTGTCGGACTCCGCATCCATCGCTGCGGCCCAACTGCCATACATGTTCGAAAGCGGCCAGGCACTCAGCCCATGAAGGAGCACACTGAGTGCCACGGTCGCTGAGACGATCGTGAGGGTGATCTCGGTCGATACTGGATCGTATTCGGCGACAACCGTCCCTGCGAAGACAAGCGACGCGATACCTCGCGGTCCGAACCATCCGAGAAAGAGGACGGTGCGAAATGTGAATCTCGATCCGATCATTGCGATGCCCACCGGGATCATGCGAACGATGGTGAGGCTTGCGATCGCATACAGCATGACCTCCCATGTGATATTCGTGATCCGGGGCCCGAGGATGAGCGCCCCGAAGAGGAAGAAGGACAGCATCGTCATGAGGTACGAGGTCGACTCCGACAGCGTGCAGATGTCCGGGTAGGGGTCGCGAACCAGTCTGCCGAAGGCGAGGCCCGCGACGAATGCGGCGATGAATCCTGATCCATTCAGCGGCGTTGCAACGAGGTAGCACAACAGTGCAACAATCGGTACGGACGTCTGTCTCCATTCGCGTGACATCCACCCGCGTTCGGAACACAGCGCTATCAGCTTCCCTCCGACATAGCCAACGGTGAGGCCGACAACGATGGCGATCCCGATCTCCTCGAGGAACAGCTGGAGGAAACCCGTCCCCGATGTCATCTCCCCGGATGCCCCGGCGATGGCAATCGCAAGAAACGGAACGGCGATCCCATCGTTGAGGCCGCTCTCGACGGAAAGTCCCTGCCGAACCGGACTCGGGACCATGTCGTTCGTGACCACTGCCTGTCCGAGGGCAGCATCCGTCGGTGTGAGGGTGACGGCGACGACCGCTGCTCCCCAAAAACCGAGTTCTCCGAACATCGCGGCGGCAAGGGCAATCCCGGCGGCGATCGTTCCGATCATCCCGATTGTGAGTAGCCGACTGGGAATCGTCAGCTGTCTTCTCGCTGCGGCTACGTCTATCACGGCAGCATCGGTGAACAAGATGATGACAAGCGTGGCTTCGAGAATGACCTGGATGACGTCGCTTGTGAGGTCGATCGTGATGAAATCAAGGGCTTCAGGGCCCGCAAGCACACCGAAGAGCACGAAAATGATGGGACCGGTGATCGGTGTCTTCGCCAGGAACTTGGAGAACAGGGCGTACGCAAGGATGACTCCGACCAATATCGCCGCACCCACGAATCAACGCCTCCATCATCAGAAGGCCCCACCCTACTTGGGTCACACGCGATGGCATTTCAATGCAATGCACGGCAGCAGCGATGAGATGATCCCGCTACAGCCGCCCGGCTTTCGTGGCAGCGACAACGCCCGCCTTCCAACCCGGCGCTCGTCCGCCCGCCGGTGGACGAATCGGTTCGATGGCGAAACCGCTACTGACCAGCAGCCAGGAGATGACAGAGTTCGAATTCCACATTTCGCCGACATCCAGCTCATCCCTCCCCCAGACGAGGGTTGGCACTGACGGTACAAGCGAGAGAAGAAGCTGTGCCTGGCGTGCATCCCCACTCAGACGCCGGGGCCCGGCGACGGCATGCGAGGCATCGGGGACAACGCCGTCCTGCCAACATCGGACCTCGTATCGGAAGGGTCGGAATCGAGCGAGACGGCGATGGAATACCGGTCCTTCGAACGCCACACCCCGCGATGCCGTGTCTGCGTCGGGGCTTGGCCAGGCGTTCTCGATGGTGAAGCGCCCCTCTGGCGCATACACTTCAAGGGCAGTGTGATAGAGGGCGAGTGGTGTTCGATGCTTGATGCGGGCAGCCATGGCTTCGTACACCCGTCCGTTCAGGCGGACAAACCCGACGCCTCCCGCTCCCAGCGGAATCCAATACAGATACACGCCGATCCGTGAAGGTTCGAAGGCGGATGGGAACTGCGCAGCCACCGGAAAACTGTACCGGACAGGCACGCGACAACACTCGCTGCGTACGTGCCAAAGGTGAAGGACGCGTAGACACCACGCAGCAGTTTCGCTCGCGAAAACGCAACGTACTTGCCAAAGGTGAAGGACGCGTAGACACCACGCACCAGCTTCGCTAGCGAAACCGCAACGGACTTGCCAACGGTGAAGGACGCGTAGACACCACGCAGCAGTTTCGCTCGCGAAACTGCAACGGACTTGCCAAAGGTGAAGGACGCGTAGACACCACGCAGCAGTTTCGCTCGCGAAACTGCAACGTACTTGCCAAAGGCAAGTACGCGTAGCCCCGACCGGATTTGAACCGGCGCTACTGCCTTGAGAGGGCAGCGTCCTAGGCCGCTAGACGACGGGGCCGTACACGGATCGAGATCCGCGTGGCTCGGGGGGAAGGACTTGAACCCTCAATATCTGGACCAGAACCAGGTGTGTTGCCAATTACACCACCCCCGAAAGCGTGGCAAGGATACGATTCCCAACCCGGTAGTGGCAACCTCTGTTCCCGCTGCCGATTACGTCAGGTTTGGGTTCCGCCAGCCCAATCCTGGTCGTCAAATCGCTGTATTTCGAGCTTGTTGCCGTCGGGATCAGTGATCCAGATGTGATACAGCTTGTAGGTATCGGAGTGTTCCGGCTCACTGACATCGCTCCATCCGGCACCGGTGATCTGTCGATACCAGCCGTCAACGTCGTCTGCGACGATGGTCGTGATGACCGGTTCGGCGTCTCCGAACTCATCTCGTTTGCACACGCCGATGAATGAGGATTCTGTCACCCGGTAGATGAGGCAGGTTCCCTGGTCGAGGACGAGCGACAGGTTGAGTACATCCGTATAGAAGTCGGCGGATCGTCCAAGGTCGTGGGACGGCAGAAAGGTGATGAGGGCTTGTGGGATCACGTCAGCAGGTCGCGAGCACGGCGAATGCGCTCAAGTGTCTCGTCTTTGCCGAGGATCTCAATCGATTCGAAGAGCGGAGGGCTGACGGTGGATCCTGAGATTGCGACCCGGATCGGTTGGAGACCCTTTCGTGCCGACATCTCGTTCGCCTCAAGCACACCTCGCAACGCCTCGTCGATCGCCTCGGTGGACCAGTTCTCAAGCGATTCGAGAGCCGCAGTTGCGCCGTCGAGCGCGATCGCCGCTTCCGGGGTCTCCATGACCTTGGACCATGACGCCTCGTCGTACGTCGTCGGGGCGACAAAGGCGAAGCGTGCCTGACCCTCTATCTCTGAAAGGAGCTTTGTTCGCTCTTTGATGAGCGGTGTCAAGGCTGCGAAGGACCCGATTTCCTCTTCGGTCAGGGCTCGTCCGAGGTCGGCTTCCACGCGTGGTTGTGCGACCTCGATGAAGTCGTCGTCGGACATCTCTCGGATGTACACACCGTTCATCCATGCGAGCTTCCCCTGATCAAACACGGCAGGATTGCGCGAGATCGACGTGCCATCGAATCGCTCGATCATCTCGGAAACCGAGATGATCGTTTCGTCGTCGCCGGGCGACCAACCGAGGAGGGCGAGATAGTTGTTCATCGCCTCGGGAACGTATCCGGCTTCCCGGTATGCGCTCAGTGCAGTGTCGCCGTGCCGCTTGGAGAGCTTCTTCCCGTCCGGACCCATCAGCAGGGAAAGGTGGCCGTAGGTGGCACGATCAGAACCAAGGGCCTCGGTGAGGAGGATGTGCTTGGGTGTTGACGAGAGGAGATCCTCTCCCCTGATCACATGGGTGATCCCGTAGTCGACGTCATCGACCGTTGATGCGAGGTGGTAGGTCGGCGTGAAATCCGATCGCATGATCACGAAGTCATCGACCTGGGCATGTTCGAACACCATTTCGCCCCGAACCATGTCGATGAAGTGTGTGATACCGGGGCGAGGCACGCGGAACCGGATCGTCGCCTGACCGCCTTCAAGCATGCTCCGCGAGATCTGGGATGGATCCGGTTCCAGGGTCCCGTCGTAGGCTGGCGACGTTCCGGCGTTTCTCGCCCGCTGTTTGAACACGTTGAGCTGGTCCGGTGTCACGAACGAGTAGTAGGCCCGGTCCTCCTGGAGGAGCTGCATCGCCACTTCGCGGTAACGGTCGTACCGGTCGCTTTGCTTGTAGGTACCGTGCGGGCCACCGACCTCGATGCCTTCATCCCACGCAAGGCCGAGCCAGCGCATGTGTTCGAGGATGTCGGTCTGGAACGCAGCGGTCGATCGTTCGGCGTCTGTGTCGTCGGAGCGCAGAATGAACGTGCCATCGAAATGGTGTGCAAACAAGTAGTTGAAGAGAGCGGTACGAGCCGCCCCGACGTGGAGATAGCCCGTGGGGGAAGGCGCAAAGCGCACGCGCACGCTCATGCCGATCGCACAGGATTCATCAGTGTCCCGATCCCTTCGATGTCAACCTCAACTCGATCCCCTGCAACAATCGGCCCGACGCCTGCTGGTGTACCGGTCAGGATCACATCACCCGGAAGCAGTGTCATGACCGATGTCACGAACTCGACGATCTCACCAACACCAAAGACGAGATCACTGGTGAGCCCTTCCTGGCGTACCACATCGTTGACGGAGCATGTGATCGAGTGAGGCTCGGCAGGGTCGAATTCGGTGTCAATCGCAGGTCCGAGGGGGCAGAACGTGTCGAAACCCTTTGCTCTCGTCCATTGCCCATCGGCTCGTTGCAGGTCGCGGGCAGTGACATCGTTGGCGGCCGTGTATCCGAGGATCGATGCGCTTGCGTCTTCGGCTGCGACGTTTCTGGCGACACGGCCCATCACGATCGCAAGCTCTCCCTCATGGTGCACCTCGCTCGATTGCGGTGGGATCTTGATCGGAGAAAGCGGTCCGATCACCGCCGTGGGAGGTTTGAGAAAGATGAGTGGGCGGTCCGGGACGTCGGAGTCCATTTCGGCTGCATGGTCAACATAGTTCTTCCCAACGGCGATGACCTTCGTGGGGATGACCGGTGCGAGCAGTTTTACCTGGGTGATCGGAAGGACGGTATCGGACCGCTCCCATTGGAAGAACGGCGAACCGTGATACAGCCTGATTCCGTCCGGTTCGACGGTTCCATAGGTGATGTCGTCGGCGTCGGCGTCGATACGCACGATCTTCACAGTTTCCTCCGCGGGTTGCGCGTTCTAGATGTACTCGCGCCACTCTGGGTGGAGTTCAAGCTTGCCGGTCACAGTGCCCATGAACAGTTCTTGTGCGCGTCGGGTGACTGGGCCTGGCTTTCCGTCACCGACGGGTCGGTCGTCGATCTCGCGAACTGGTGTGACCTCCGCGGCGGTCCCCGTGAGGAACACCTCGTCGGCGTAGTAGAGATCAGTTCGCGTGAGCGCCGATTCCTTGATCGTGTATCCATCTTCTTCAAGGAGTTGAGTCACCGAGTTCCGGGTGATGCCATCGAGCACGCCAGCCGATGTCGGTGGTGTGTAGAGGGTCCCCTCCCGGACCACGAACAGGTTCTCTCCACTTCCCTCGGCGAGTAGACCGTCTGCGTTGAGCAACAGGGCCTCGTCGTATCCGGCCCTCAGCGCCGCGGTCTTGGCGAGAACTGAATTCATGTATCCGCCGGTTCCCTTTGCGTTCGGCATGAATGCGTTCTGCCCGATTCGGCGCCACGATGAAACAGCGACACGTATGCCGTTCGCAACGCCCTCGTCTCCGAGGTACGTTCCCCACTCCCACGCTGCAATCACCATGTGAACCGTGGCACCTGCGGGGTTCAAGCCCATCGAGCCGGTGCCGAAGAAGGTGACTGGCCGGATGTATCCGGAGCGGAGTTTGTTGACGCGCAACAGTTCCTTGGAGGCCTCGACGAGATCCTCGACGGTGTACTCGAACGGGATGTCAAGTGCCTTGCACGAACGCGCCAGGCGTTTCATGTGGTCGGTGAGCCTGAACACCGCTGTCCCGTCAACGGCGTCGTAGGCGCGGATGCCCTCGAAGGCACCGGTGCCGTAGTGGAGTCCGTGCGAGAGAACGTGAACCTGTGCCTCATTCCAAGGAACGAGCGCGCCATCCATCCAAATGTATTCCGTGGCTTCCATGCGTCCTAGTTTGGCACGAAACCCGACCCTACAGCAGCCCAGAATCCTGCAAGTTCGTTCACTCAGGAGTCCAGCTTGCTGGAGTCCTGCCGTCAATCGTCGGCGTTCAGATATCGGCCGTGCCAGTCCAGGATGGCATCGAATCGTTCGACACGGTGCCTCGGTTTGCCTGAACGTGACAGTTCATGACCCTCACCGTGGGGGAACAGCAACAGCTCGGTCTCGACCCCGTTCTGGTACAGCAGGGTGAAGAGCTGCTGGCCTTGTTCAAGTGGACAGCGGAAATCATCTTCGGAGTGCACGACGAGTGTCGGGGTTGTGATCTTGTGTGCCCGCGACAGGGAGCTTGCGGCCCACAACGTGTCAACGCCGTGGGGCATCGATTCACCGAGGTAGAGCTCGACGAACCACGGGATGTCAGCGGTTCCCGCAAACGAAACCCAGTTGTACACGCCGCGTTCGGCGACCGCCGACCGGTAGCGCTGATCCATTGATGCGACCATCACCGTTGCCAGACCGCCGTAGGAACCGCCCATGATTCCCATCCGCTCGACATCGAGGCGTGGAAACTGCTTTGCCGCTTCATAGGGAGCTCGAGAGAGGTCAAGATGGTCCGGCGGTACCTCGTCAGCCCAGGTCTCGAGATTGGCCGCCACATGCTCATAGCCGTAACCAGATGAACCGCGGGGGTTGACGGCGACCACGCCGTATCCGGCACCGACCGCGACCTGGAACTCGTCGAAGAAGCCCCATGTGTATTGAGCCGCCGGTCCGCCGTGTATGTGGAACAGTACGGGAACTGTCTGACGACCTGCGGGTAGATACACCCACCCATGGATCGACGCACCGTCAGAGTCGAAGGTGAACTCGTGGGGTTGGACGAGTTCCGCTTGCGACACGAAATCCGTGTTGAGGTCGCTGAGTGTCGTTTCCACTCCGTCAACGATTCGGAATACCTCACCCGGTTCGGTGGGTGTCGATACCGTCACGACGATTTCGGTCGTGTCTGCTCGTTCAGCGAATCCGGTGATGACCCGATTGCCGGTGACGAGCATCTCGACCGAGTCATCCGTGACTCCGATCACCGATTGTGCTCCCCTGTTTTCAGCGAGGCACAGAACCCTGTCGCGGCTGAGCGGTCTTGGGTTGGTCGCCGATCCTGCCTTCCCAGCTTCCACAAGATGGAAATCAGTGTGGGCGAGATCTGTCACCGTTCCGTCGATTTCGACACGACCGATCTGGGGTAGGTCAAGGGTTACCCGATCGCTCGCAACACCGGCCACCATCAGCGTTCCGTCTGGTGCATAGCCGCACCACTGCCAGACACCAACCGGGGTGCGCTCGTTTGTTGATCCCGTGGCGAGATCAACCGTTGCGACGTGTCCGACGGGATTGACCCAGTGTCGTGGATCCGTCGAGGTCAGATAGGAGATCGCATCACCGGTGGGACTCCACGCGGGATGGGCTTCGGAGTATTCACCTGTGGTGATCTGTCGCGCCTCGCCCGACGCTACGTCGATCAACCAGATGTGGGAACGCTTGTTGTAGGTCCACGACTTGTCGTCGTAGCGGAACGCCGGATCGGTGATTCTTCGCGGAGCGCGAATTCGTTCGTCTTCATCTGCGAACCCATCGATGTATTCGTCCACCACTGCGGCGATCTGCGTTCCGTCCGGAGACCATGCGAACTCGGCGACACCATTGGGGAACGAGTGGAGCATCTGCGGGCTTCCATCCGATCCTCGGATGGCTATCTGGGGTTTCTCATCGTCAGCCGAGTGCAGGTACGCAAGCGTGCCGTCCACCGAGTAGCGGGGTGAGGTGTCTCCGGGACCGTCACTGATCGGAAACGTGTCCAGACCGTTCCACATCCACAGGGTCCTGACATACCGGTCGGCTGTGAGATCCATTTGGGACACCACGAACACGACCTTGGTCTGGGAAGGGTGCCCCTGGATGTCTGATGGAAGGCGGAAATCGCCCAACTGATCTGGTCGCATGGTTACCTGTCGTACGGCGATCGCGTCGCACGCTAGTGGTCTGCGGGTTCTTGGGCCGGGTACGAGGGAGGACCGCTCTACCGTGTGGCCGTGCACCGCTTTGTCGCTTCAGGATTCTCGGTTGGATTGATTCCTTCGCGCCTCTGGGGATCAGACAACGGTGCCGGCACGTTCGGTGCGGGCCTCGCCGCGGTCGCCAGTTTGCTCTTGTGGGACCAGGCGTGGTGGATCCATGCCGCGGTATTCGTCGTGTTCTTCGGCCTGTCGATGTGGTCGGCTGCGCCGTTTGCCCAAGACCACGCAGATCCGGGATGGATCGTGATCGACGAGATGGCAGGGACGTTCATTGCGGTCATCGGTCTCAGTGGCATCCCATGGATCGTTGCGGTCGTCGTGGCTCGACTCGCCGACATTTTCAAGATTCTCCCTGGGGTTTCACAGGCAGAACGGCTGCCGGGTGTTTTCGGTATCACCATGGATGATGTGGTTGCGGGATGTTATGGACTTGGGGCTGGATGGCTGACCTGGTGGGTGATGCAATGACGAACACCGCTGTGACCACCACGTCGCTCACGAAACGCTACGGGGAAACTTTCGCGCTCAACAACATCAGCATTTCTGTGGAGCGTGGGAGTGTGAACGGACTGGTCGGGCCGAACGGTGCGGGCAAGACAACGCTTCTCTCCCTCCTTGCAGGGCTACGCGAGCCAACGTCAGGATCACTGACGGTTGCTGCGGCCAACCTTGGTGTCCTTCCCGACACACCGCTGTTCGACCGCTGGCTGACTGGCTACGAGGTGGTGGCGTTGGCACAGAACCTTGCCCCGACCGAGATCCCTCCCACTCGGATCGACGAGGTGCTCGAAGCAGCGGGCCTACACGACGCAAAGAACCGCAGGGTCGGCGGGTATTCGCGGGGGATGCTCCAGCGTCTTGGCCTCGCCTCAACGGTCGTTGGCGAACCCGACCTGATACTGCTCGACGAACCGGCTGCGGCCCTCGATCCGCGCGGGCGACGCGAGGTGCTGGATCTTGTCGCCGAATTGCGGGGTCGCTCCACGGTGATCTTCTCAAGCCACATACTCGATGATGTACAGCAGGTCTGCGACACGATCGGAATCCTCTCCGGGGGCGAGCTGGTGTACGAGGGCTCCCTTGATCGGCTGCTCAACATCCACGGAACCGACCGAACGTACTGGGTGGAAGCGTCGGATCCTGAAGCGGTTCATCGCGCCCTCACCGGTGAAGCGTGGGTGTCTTCTGCGACCGTCGAAACATCTGGAGTCACCGTTGTCGGATCCACGTCGGATGAGATCCGGGCGTCGATCGTCCCGTTCGTCGGTTCGCTCGATGTTGAAATCACCGCAGTCACGCCTGTGCGCCGCTCCCTCGAGGACGTCTTCTTGCAGGTGACACGATGAACCTGTGGAAGCTCGAATGGCTCCGGATGATCAGGACATTCCGGTTCCTCATCATCCCCGGCCTCTTCGTCGTTTCAGGAATTCTCGGACCCGTGCTTGCCCGGTTCCTGCCCGATCTCATCAAGGAGGTCGGAGGTGGCGTTGAGATCACTCTCCCCGATCCAACGCCCTACGAAGGGATTGTGCAGTACCTCGGCAACGTTGAGCAGCTCGGTCTCCTCGGTGTTGCCATCCTTGCGGCAATGACCGTTGCCTTTGACGCCAAGCGAGAGATCGCGGTGTTCCTTCGGTCGCGGGCGTCAGTTCCTTCCATTCTCACACCTCGTCTCGTGTCCATCTACCTCCTCGCCGTTGTCTCGGTCGCTCTCGGAACCGCCGTCGCAATCGCGATGACAGAATTGCTCCTGGTACTCCGCCGATCAGCGATGTTGTGATCGGTGCGGCGCTCTATGCCCTGTACCTTGCCTTCGTGATTGCTGTCGTGACTGCGATTTCGTCGTTCATACGTTCCGTACTTGTCACTTCGATCATCTCGGTGGTGGCCCTCATCATCTCGGGCATCCTCACCTTGATCCCCGGCATCGGGGCATGGCTGCCCTCGGAGCTTTCCGGGGCAACCATCGCACTCATTGGGGGAGGCGATTTCACATACATGGGGTCGATGCTCGTCACGGTCGCCGTGTGTGCCGGCCTCATCTGGTTGTCGATGTACCGCCTGGATCAGCGCGAAATCTGAGGGGCGTCAGCGCCGAGCTGCGAGGGGCGGGAAGGCTACGGCAGCTCGATGTAGCGAACGGCTGCGATGCCGTCGAGTCCTCTGATCCCCTCGACACTCGCGGCGTCAAGCACGGCTTCGAGTGCGATCCCCATCATGGCCCCGGTTCCGTTTGACGAACGTCCCACAACCATGTCTGCGATGTTGTGACCAAGGTCACCGAGGTAGGTCCCGACCCTCCCGATACATCCGGGTGAATCGTCGTTGCGGACCAGGAGCATGTGGTGGGTCAACGGAACCTCCACGGCGTAGTCATCAATCCCAACCAGCACAGCGCCTTTCCGTGACATGAAGGTGCCGGCAACCGTTCGCTCCCGGCCGCCCACGAAACCGGAAAGGCGAATGACCGACTGATAGTCCTCCACATCGGGCTGGGCCTCCTCGACGACCGTGACCCCCTTGGCCGCCGCTATCAGCGGAGCGTTCACATACGACACGGCCCCGTCGCTGGCCCCAGCGAGGGCCCCCTTGAGCGCGGACAACGCAAGTGGTCTCACCGGTTCATGTGCGAGATGACCCTTCGCGGTGACGACCAGTTCGCTTGGAAGGCCCTTGGCGTGCACAACGAAGATTCTGCCGAGCTGTTCGGCGAGGGCAAGGAACGGTTTGACCTCGGCCGAGACGGTTGGTCCGAGATCCAGGTTGACGGCTGAGAGAACGAGCTGGCCCGTGAGGGCCTCTGCGACGGCGTGCGCAACGGCGATGCCCGCCTTGTCCTGGGCCTCCTTTGTGCTCGCACCCAGATGTGGGGTGACGGTCACCTGCGGTATCCCGAACAGCGGGCTGTCCGTGGTCGGCTCCGTATCGAAGACGTCGACGGCGGCACCACCGCACTTCCCAGAGAGCAGCGCATCGGCCAGGTCGGCTTCGTTCACGATTCCGCCACGTGCGACGTTGATGATCCTGACACCGTCCTTCATCGTCGCTATGGACTCGGCGTTGATGATGTTCTCGGTGTCGGCCGTCCGTGGGAGATGGACGGTGAGGACATCGGCGGTCGCAAACACCGCGTCGAGCGGCAACAGTACGACACCGAGCCTCCGGGCACGTTCAGGTGAGATGTACGGGTCGTAGGCGATGATGTGCATCCCGAACGACGAGGCACGTTGGGCGACCAGTGTTCCGATCTTGCCGAGCCCCAATATGCCGAGAGTCTTTCCGTGGAGTTCCATCCCCTGGAACAGCTTGCGGTCCCATCGGCCCTCACGCAGGCTGTGATCGGCCTCGGCCACACGCCGTGCCTGGGCCAGAAGAAGGGCCATCGTGTGTTCGGCGGCCGAGATGGTGTTGGCGTTCGGTGCATTGACCACAAGGACACCGTGTTCGGTTGCCGCGTCCAGGTCGATGTTGTCGACCCCGATTCCTGCCCGTCCGATGACCTCAAGGAAGGGTCCCGCCTCGATCATCTCACGATCGACCTGCGTCGCGGAACGGACGATGAGGGCAGCGGCATCTCCCAGGGACGCGAGAACGGTGCTTCGGTCTGCACCGACGAGATCAATGACGTCACACTCGGCTTCGAGCGTGGAGATTCCCGCCTCTGCGATCGCTTCGGCCACGATGACCTTGCGACGTGGTTGTGCGGTGTCGTTGGACATGTGCGTCACGCGCCCTTGGTTCGGTCTCGGAGAATCTGTTTCACGATGGTCGGGTCGGCTTTGCCACCCATGTGACGCATCACCTGGCCCATGAGGAAGCCGATGGGTTTGTCGTCACCAGCGGCAATCTTATCGACAGCATCAGGGTTGTCGGCGAGGACCATGTCGACGGCTTCCAGGATTGCTCCTTCGTCGGACACCTGGAGCAGGTCACGAGCCGCTGCGATGTCGTGCGGAGCACCTTCGCCGGCCATGGCCGCTGTCAGGACGTCCTTGCCCGCAGTCGATGACAGCTTGCCGTCTTCGATCATCGTGGCAAGCTCGATGAGATGCTCGGCGGTGAGGTCCGATTCGTTGACCTCGATCTCCTCACGACGAGACCATGCAATCGCTTCTCCCGTCAGCCAGTTCCCGATGAGTTTTCCCGGCGCTCCACCGGCGACCGCTGCCTCGAAGAGCTCGGCCAGCTCAGCACTGTCGACGAGGATCTCAGCCGTTACGGCGTCGACACCCGCATTTCGGAATCGTGCTCGCATCTGGGCTGGGAGTTCAGGAAGCGATGCCTTGACCCTTTCTCTCCATTCGGCAGACACCTCAAGAGGAAGAAGGTCCGGGTCCTGGAAGTAGCGGTAGTCCTCCGATTCCTCCTTGGTACGCATGGAAGATGTCGCACCCGTGTCTTCGTTCCAGTGTCGGGTCTCCTGAACGATCACGCCACCGTCTTCAAGGACCCCGATCTGACGATCGATCTCAAACGCGATTGCACGTTGGAGGGACCGAAGCGAGTTCACGTTCTTTGTCTCCGTCCTCGTCCCGAGCGTTTCTGTGCCAGCCCGCCGGACAGAGACGTTTGCATCAAACCGCATCGATCCGGCCTCAAGCTTTGCGTCAGACACGCCAAGGGCACGCACGATCCGCTGCAGTTCGGCTCCGTAGGCCCTTGCCTGCTCGGGCGACCGGATGTCGGGTTCGGTGACGATTTCAACGAGGGGAACCCCGGCTCGATTGAAGTCGAGAAGGGTGTGATCCGCGTCGTGGATGCGTCCGTCACCGCCTCCCACATGGGAGCTCTTGCCGGTGTCTTCTTCCATGTGCACCCGGGTGATCCCGATCGTTGTCGGCTCGCCGTCGACCTCCACGTCGAGGGACCCGAACTCACACACGGGGAAGGTGTACTGGCTTATCTGGTAGTTCTTCGGAAGATCCGGATAGAAATAGTTCTTGCGGTAGAAGAGGGATGATTCGTTGATGGTGCAGCCAAGTGCCGTGCCGATGGTCACAATCCCTTCTATCGCCTGCTCGTTTGGCACCGGGGGTGCACCGGGAGGGGCGAGGCACGCCGGGCAACTGGCCGTGTTGGGCTCATCCGGGATGTCGGCGCGACGGCCGCAGAACATCTTTGACTTCGTTGACAGCTCGACATGTGTTTCGATGCCGATGACCGCCGCCCACGTTTGCACATCCGCGTTCGTCATGGAGCGACCACGTCGGAAGATGCGAGGACTGCCCGCTGTGTGAATCCGGCGATGGATTCGACGGCAGACGCGACCTGATACATGATCTCCTCGCCGAGGGCCGGGGCCATGATCTGGAAGCCGATGGGAAGTCCAGTGTCGTCGACGCCGATGGGAACCGAGATCGCCGGGTCGCCTGCGAGGTTGGATGGAATGGTGCAGACATCCGAGTAGTACATCGCTATGGGGTCGGCAGCTCGCTCCCCGACACGGAACGCCGTGGTCGGGCTTGTCGGGGAGACAAGGACGTCAACCTTCTCATACGCTTCCGCGAAATCGGTCCGCACGAGGGTCCGAACACGCTGCGCCTGGCCATAGAAGGCGTCGTAGTAGCCCGCCGACAGTGCGTATGTGCCGAGAAGGATCCGGCGGATTACTTCGGGTCCAAAGCCTTCAGCTCGCGAGTGCGCCATCATGTCTTCGGTTGTTCCCTCGATCTGGCTGCGATGTCCGTATCGCACCCCGTCAAAGCGGGCCAGATTGGCCGAGCATTCGGCGGGAGCGATCAGGTAGTAGGCAGAAAGCGCGTACTCCGAACTCGGGAGCGACACCTCAACGAGCTCTGCTCCGGCAGCCTCAAGTTGTGATGCTGTTGTGGATACCGCGGCTTTGACCTGGGGATCGATTCCCTCACCCATGAGCTCGGTGACGATGCCCACCCTGAGTTCCTTGACTCCTCGATCGAGGGAGCCAGCCAGATTGGGGACGGGGCCATCGATCGATGTCGAGTCGCGGCGATCCCAGCCGGCGATCGCGTCCAGGATCACGGCGGAATCTGCCACCGTGCGAGAGAACGGACCGATCTGGTCGAGGGATGACGCGAACGCAATCAACCCGTAGCGAGATACGAGACCATACGTCGGCTTCATGCCGACAACACCGCACAGTGCAGCCGGCTGACGGATCGATCCACCCGTGTCGGATCCAAGCGCTCCAAACGCCGAACCGGCGGCAACGGTGGCTGCCGAACCGCCCGAGGATCCACCGGGAACATGATCGGGATTCCATGGATTCCGGGTCTCGCCGTAGGCTGAATTCTCGGTGGAGGACCCCATCGCGAATTCGTCAAGGTTTGTCTTGCCTGTCAGGACTGCTCCGGCCTCCTTGAGCCTTCGTACAACCGTTGCGTCGTAGGGGGGTTTCCAGCCTGCGAGGATTTGCGACGAAGCCGTGGTGGTCACACCCTTGGTGCACATGTTGTCCTTGAGTGCGATGGGGATACCTTGCAGCGGGCCGGCAACGTCACCGTCGGCGAAGGCGGCGTCAGCGGCCTCGGCCGCTGCACGAGCGCCTTTTGCGTCAAGGGTCAGATAGGCGTGAAGCTGTGCCTCGGTGATCGATGCCCGCCTTGTCACAGCGTCGAGTAGATCGACGGACGAGAACTCACCTTTTCGCAGCCCCGCACCTGCTTCGGCGATCGTGAGATCTGCAAGATCGGTCATGGCTATCCGAGAATCCGGGGCACCCGGAACTGCCCGTCGCTGCTGTCGGGGGCCTGTGAGAGGAAGGAATCACGGTCGAGACATTCGTCGGTCTCGTCGGGGCGGAAACCGTTGACGAGCGGCAATGGGTGCGACGTGGGCTCCACACCCTCGGTCGGGAGCCCCTGGACACGCTCCGCGTGGACAAGGATGTCTTCGAGCTGGCTCCCGTATCGGGTGAGTTCTTCCTCGGTCAGAGCGATGCGAGCGAGGTTCGCGACTTTGGCAATGTCGATTTCAACGGGCATGCCCACGATGGTACCGACGACCCGTTTCCTTGCGGCGGTGCCAGACCGTCATAACGGTACCGTGGTCGGCATGCTCCCACTGCCCTCAGCCAGCGAACTCAAGAAGCGTGTCCCGCGCCTCACCCTGGGCCTCATGTTGTTCGGGGTGGGGGTTTCGTTGCAGGTCATCTCGGGACTCGGGCTTTCGCCGTGGGAAGTGCTTCATCAGGGGGTCTCAAACCGGACGGGGATCCCGCTCGGGACCGTTGGCATCATCACCGGCTTCGTTGTCCTTCTGTTGTGGATTCCCCTCAGGGAGCGATTCGGCATCGGGACCGTCGCCAACATCGTCCTCATCGGCCTCGTCATCGATGCCAGCCTCTGGCTTCTCCCCGAATCGGTGGAGGGAATCGCGGTGCGATCCGCCCTACTCGTGGCCGGCATACTCATCGTCGCCGTCGGCTCCGGGCTCTACATCGGTGCGGGACTCGGACCCGGCCCCCGTGACGGATTGATGACGGGCCTCGCCAAGCGCGGCGTGAACATCGGCGTCGCACGCTTCGGGATCGAGATCACCGTGCTCGTCCTCGGCTGGCTCCTCGGGGGTACGGTTGGCATCGGGACCGCGCTCTTTGCATTCGGCATGGGGCCCCTCATCGCATTCTTCCTTCCGATGTTCGCCATCGAACCGCTCCAACGGGACACACCCGATGCCCACTTCGGGACTATTCAGTGAGGTTCTGGTCGGTGAGGAACCGGCGCATCACGTTGTATGCGATTTCGAGGTTTTCGATCGGCATCGATTCATCCACCTGATGGGCCTGGGCGACCTCGCCCGGTCCGTAGTTGACGGCAACCGCACCCCGTGAGGTGAGCCGTGCCACGTCGGTCCAACCCTGCTTTGCGACCCGCTCACGGCCGATGAGAGCATCGAGACGCTCCACTTCCGGGTTGCTTTCGGCAATCAATCCGGCGGGTGCACGATCCTTGATCACGACCTCGTCGGCATCAGAAGCGACATCTCGCAGTCTTGCCTCGGCATCCTCGATCGTGTAGATGGGTGGAAACCGGTGGTTGAGGTTGACGACAAACGTCGGGGGGATGATGTTGTTGGCGATCCCACCGTGGGCTTGGGTGACAGAGAAGACCTCGCGGTAGGCGAGACCGTCGATGTCAACGGTTTGAGGCTCGAGATCGTGCAGTTTTGCAAGCCAGCCCCCGGCTTTCGTGACAGCATTCTCGCCAAGCCACGGACGGGCCGAATGGGCAGACGAGCCGGTGAATATGACATCGGCATTCAGAACACCGTTGCAGCCTATTTCGAGGTTGAGGTCTGTCGGTTCCATCACGATCGACAGTGTTGCGTCAAGGAGCCATGGGCACCGGTCGAGGACTTCCTCAAGGCCGTTCTCGGCCGCAGGACCCTCCTCCTTGTCGTAGAACACGCATACGAGCCCGTCGCCGACCCCGGCAACCTCCGGATCATCGAGAAGTTCGATCATCACAGCCACTCCCGCCTTCATGTCTCCGACACCGAGTCCACGGATGCGGTCACCGATGATCGTCGCCTTGGGATCGCCCTGGACTGGCACGGTGTCGAGGTGGCCGTAGAGGGCATGGAACGGCTTCCCTTCCCGGTGGGTTCCGACCACCACGGAGTTTCCGATGCGTTCCACGGGTTTGGTGGCGGAGAAACGCTCCACGATCCATGTGCAGAGTGCGTCCTCCTCCCCTGTCACCGAGGGAATGTCGACGATCTCGATCAAGGTGTCGAGGAGCGTCACACCTGAACCTCGAAGGTTCGGAGTGCATCATTGAGCGAAGTCTTGCTGTCCGTTGAAGCTGACCGGCTGCCGATGATGAGGGCGCACTGCACGTTGTACGTTCCGGCAGGGAACTCCTTGGGTCTGGTACCGGGGACCACGACAGCGTTCGCCGGTACACGCCCGCGAATCTCGACCGGCTCGGATCCGGTGACATCGATGATCGGAGTCGAGCCGGTGATGGTCGTGTTCGCTCCGATGACTGCACCCTCCTCGATCACGGTTCCCTCCACGATGATGCTGCGAGAACCGATGAAGGCGCCGTCCTCGACGATGACCGGCCTCGCCCCGGCAGGTTCAAGAACGCCGCCGATGCCGACACCGCCGGACAGGTGAACGTTTGTTCCGATCTGTGCACACGAGCCGACCGTGGCCCACGTATCGACCATCGAACCCGTCCCGACCCTCGCTCCGATGTTGACATATCCGGGCATCACAATCACCCCCGGTTCGCAATAGGCGCCGTAGCGCACCATTCCGGGTGGTACGACCCTGATACCCGCCGCGGCGAGGTTGGTCTTCACCGGGATCTTGTCGTGGTACTCAAAGGGTCCGACGTGCATCGTTTCGAGTCCTGAGATCCGAAAGTAGAGCATGATCGCCTGCTTGATCCATTGATTGACGACCCATTCACCACCGATCTTCTCGGCGACGCGGATGGTTCCGGCATCAAGATCGGCAATCGTGGACCTCACGGCATCGGCGGCGTCCTGCAGTTCTGCCTCGCCGGTGTACGCAGCGGCGATGATGCTTTCACGGGACTTGGATTCTCGGGGCGATTCTTCCTGAGACACGGTTCCTCCGCTGCTCACTTCATTGCTTCGACGAGAGCGTCTGCAGCCAGCTCGCATTCTTCCAGAGCCGGCACCAATGCAAGACGAATGTAGCCCTCTCCGCCGGTTCCGAAGAAACGGCCGGGGGATACGACGACTCCCTGATCGAGGAGATGTTCGGTGACGGCGAGGTCGTCTCCGACCCTGACCCACATGTACAGCCCGGCGCGGGAGGCGATTATGTCCAGCCCGAGTTTGAGGAACGCACGTT
>QQUL01000292.1 GCA_008501565.1 Armatimonadota bacterium | reverse complement strand
GAGGTCAGCCGACTCGGCGCCGAACTTGCCGATGTCATCGCCACGCTCGACTCGGCAGAAACCCGCTGGCTCGAATTGACCGAAAGGGCCGAGGAACTCGCACAGAGGTAAGCGGACCGTAGTCGGTCATGGGTCACCGGACGTCGGTCGTCGGTCATCACGACGCAGGTGGCGGTAGGGTCTTGCGCACACAGGAAGGCAGGTAGGCATGGGTGATCCGATAGTTCCGATCGTCTCACCGGACGACGCAGTATTCGATCCGGAGGACATGGACACCGACGCGTCGCCGGCCACCGATTTCTGGCGGTGGGCGAACGGTGGTTGGCTGGACCGAAATCCCGTACCTCCCGAGTATCCGGTGTGGGGTGCCTTCCTTGAGCTTCATACCCGCAATGAGGAGATCGTCCACGCGCTTCTCGAACAAGCAGCAGACGCCGATGCACCCGTCGGTTCGATCGATCAGAAGGTCGGCGACTTCTACGCATCCGGCATGGACACCCAGACGATCGATGCGGCCGGCATCGAACCCATCCAACGATGGCTTGACCTCATCGAAGGCGTCGACACGGTCGAAGACCTGCGGACGGCGTTCACCGAACTCAACAGGATCGGTGCGTCCGTTGGCTGGGGCTGGCACGTCGAGCCGGATCGCTCGGACTCGACACAGAATCTTCTCTACATCGGACAGGGTGGACTCGGTCTGCCAGACCGCGACTACTACTTCCGCGACGACGAACGATCACAGGAGCTTGCATCCGGCTATCGCGAACATGTCGTCGCGATGTTCGAACTTCTCGGATGGCCCACAACAGAGGCCAACGCTGCGGCCGACGTCATCTGGGACATTGAATCGCGGCTCGCCCGTGCCTCAAATACCGCCGTCCAGCAGCGTGATGTGCAAGACACGACCAACAAACTCACCCGGGCAGAGGTAGCTGATCTCACACCGACCGTGATGCTCTCCGACTGGGTGGACGCGATCGGAGCGGGTCAGGAAACAGCCGTCAACATCGACAATCTTGAGTTCTTCTCCGAGCTTGACACCATGTTCGGCGAGATCCCCATCGACGACTGGAAGACCTATTGCACGTGGCACCTCTTGAAGGCAACCGCGAGCGGACTTCCGAGCCGTTTCGAAGACGAGGCTTTCAGCTTCTGGGGAGTCAAGGTCTCAGGCCAGAAGGAGCAGAAGCCGCGATGGAAACGAGTCGTGTCTGCGGCCGGAGGCAGTATCGGTCATCTCGTGGCGCAACTCTATGTGCGCGAGCACTTTCCACCGTCCGCCAAGGAACGGGTCGAAGACCTCGTTGAGAGGATCCTGGTTGAGATGCGGAGAAGCATCGAGACCGTCGATTGGATGGGCCCAGACACCAAGAAGCAGGCCCTGGAGAAGCTCGATGGATTCGGCTACAAGATCGGATATCCCGACAAGTGGCGTGACTACTCCTCTCTTTCCATCGCACGAGACACATGGTTGGCCAACCGGCTGGCCGCCCGAGAGTTCGAGTTTGATCGGAACATCAACACGCTTGGCAAGCCGATCGATGAACATGAGTGGTTGATGCCGCCTCACATCGTCAACGCCTACTACTGGCCGGAGCGAAATGAGATCGTGTTTCCTGCCGGCATCCTGCAACCGCCCTTTTTCGTTGCGGATGCCGACGATGCCGTCAACCTCGGCGGGATCGGTGCCGTGATCGGCCACGAAATCACCCACGGGTTCGACGACAAGGGATCGCTGTTCGATGCGACCGGTCACCTTCGCAACTGGTGGACCGATGATGATCGGGCAGAGTTCGAGGCGCGAGCGAAGGTCATCTCGGAGCAGTTCAGCTCCTATGAGATCGAGGATGGCCTGCACATCAACGGAGACCTCACCCTCGGTGAGAACATCGCTGATCTCGCCGGCCTCACGCTCGCATTCGGTGCACTGCGCCAGATCCTTGACGAGAACGGGGCCGATCGCATCGGTGGGCTGACACCCGAGCAGCGGTTCTTCCTGTCCTATGCACGTATCTGGCGCATGAACGCGACACCCGAATACACCCGCCTCATCGTCAATTCGGATCCCCATTCACCTGCCGAGTTCCGCGTCAAAGGACCGCTGTCGAACATGAGCGAGTTTGCAGAGGCATTCGACCTTCCTGAAGACTCCCCCACGATGCGACCGATGGCCGACCGAGCCAAGGTTTGGTGAGTCAGACGTCAGAAAGAGAGCTGTCAGCTGACAGCTGTGAGCTGAAGTGCGTCGTTACTTCTTCGCCTGCTCGTAGTAGGGGTTTTCGCCCTGGGCGTGGTCGGTGACATCGACGACCTTGGAGATCTCAGGAACCAGGCTGACGATGGTCGACTCGATGCCTTGGGACAGCGTGACACTCGCCATCCCGCATCCCACGCATCCACCACCAAGCCGGACATACGCTGTCGACTCCTCGACAGCCACAAGCTCGGCGCGGCCACCGTGCGATGCGATGGAGGGGTTGATTGCTTCGGCGATGACTTTGCTGACATTCTCGGCAACCGTTCCCGTGAGGTCACCCTGCACCATGCCCGCCGCAATCGAGGGGCTCGGCGTGTTCGGGTTGTCGATCGTCAGGCCGGGTGTCAGGAGGTTCTTCGACTTCGTGAGCACCGCGCCCTGAAGATTCGAAGCATCGGCCTCCGAGACAACGATCGGGAGCGAGCCGTTGTCGTAGACCAGATCGGTATCGAGTGCCGAATCGACGCGCATGAACGCCGTACCGTACGTGAAGACCCCGTCGCCGACACCGCTGATCGACACGACAAGGCCGAGATCCTCGGCATCGTCCTCTCGTGCTCGGATGTCGAGGAGCATCGGGAGTACATCGTCGTCGATGGAAACGATCGGGTCGGGAACGATAGGCATGCACAGATAGTACGCATCGGCATGCTCGTACCGCGACGGGTGCATCATGGGACGATGGATACGGTGGTCATCGTTGCCAGCTGCGAGAGTTACCGAACGGGTGACTTCATTGCCGCCGCCCGTTCTCAGCGCCTCACCGTCGTCGTCGCGAGTGACGCGGATTTCCCCTTCAGCGTCCACCCCGATCGAGCCATCGAGATAGACCTTGACGATCCCACCGGCGGAGCGGCGGCAATCGTCGCAGCGGCGCCGGATGCCGTTGCAGTCATCGCTATCGACGACCAGGGGGTCAGGGTCGCCGCCGCCGCGAATGCCGCTCTCGGCCTCACGAGCAATCCGTCGTCGAGTATCGAGGCCACACGTGACAAACTCGCCATGCGAGCTCTGCTCGAATCAGCTGGAGTCTCACAACCTCGGTTTTCGCCTGTGCCACCGGGTGATCTGCGCCGAGCCCTTGAACAGGTCGGTCTACCGGCCGTAGTGAAGCCAACGACTCTTGCAGCGTCGCGTGGCGTGATCCGAATCGATGATCCTGCGAAAGCCGACGAGATTGAGCACCGTGTACGCAGCATCGCAACTCGGGCGGGGATTCCTCCGACCGAGCCACTCATCGTTGAGCGCTACATCGCAGGGGACGAGATGGTGGTGGAGGGAATGATTGTCGATGGTTCGCTTGAAGTACTCGCCCTCATTGACAAGCCGGTGCCACTCGTCGGGCCGTACTTCGAAGAGACCATGTTCGTTTCGCCGTCACGCCGACCCGACGCCGTCCAGAAGGCAGTGACCCGGGTGGTGGCGGAGGCGGTTGAGGCGATCGGCATCGTCACGGGACCGATCCACGCCGAAATCAGAATCCATGAGGACGGAACACCTTTCGTGATTGAGATCGCCGCGCGGTCGATCGGTGGCCTGTGTGGGCGGGCACTGACGTTCGGGCTCCTTGCCGAGCCGCTCGAAAGCGTCGTGATCCGAAGCGCCATCGGGCGAGCATCGATCGAGGATCTCGCCAAGCCTGCGACCGGTGTCTTGATGCTGCCCATTCCGGGAGTCGGACACCTCACCGGGGTCGAGGGAATCGATGGGGCCTTGGACATCCAGGGGATTGACGGCGTCGAGATCACGATTGCAACCGGACGTCCGGTGATACCGCTCCCAGAAGGCGACCGTTACCTCGGCTTCGTGTTCGCATCCGGCCTGACACCCGACGACGTTCAACAGTCCCTCGCCCAAGCGGCCGCTGTCATCGATCCCGTGATCGACGGCGAATATGTCGAAAGCGAGGGACAGTCGGACGCAGGCAGGATGGGCTAGAACCGACGTCGGACGTCGGACGTCGGATGTCGGAAAAGCCCCCCTACATCGTCGCTGCGCTCCTCTGTTGTCCCCCCTGAAGGGGGGACGGGGCTTGCGGTCTCTCGAACAGGATCTGATAGCCGTCGATGCGGCCGGTTCGGAACCCTGCCTCGCAATATTCGAGGTAGTACCGCCAGATCCGGTGGAAGGCCTCATCGAACAATGGGTCCTGGGCCACGATGTCTGGCCACGCTGCCTCAAAACGTCTCGCCCATTCGCTGAGCGTCGCGGCGTAGTCGCGACCGTGACTCGCTGCCGACACCCATGACAGACCAGCTTCAGCAGAAAGCTCCTTGAGCACCGAGACCGAGGGCAGTGCGCCTCCGGGAAAGATGTACGTCTTGATGAAGTCGCGGTGTCTCAGGAGAGACTCGTAATACCGTTCGTCGATCGTGATCACCTGCATCGCAGCCTTCCCTCCCGGAGGAAGGGCACGTGAGATTGCGTGAAAGAGCGGTGGCCAGTTCGTCTCGTCGACGGATTCAATCATCTCGATCGACACGACCTTGTCGTACATGGCCTTCTCGTCCCGGAAGTCTTGCAGCTTGAACCCAGTGCGATCATCAAGCCC